>CABUTP010000077.1 GCA_902494545.1 uncultured Collinsella sp.
GCGAGGTCGTCTACGACAATGCCGTGCGCAAAGAAGGTCGTTGCGGCCAGGATGACCATGGCCGAGTTGATTGCCCAGCCCACGCCCATCGAAAAGAGCGTGTCGAAGAGCTCGTAGCGCAGGCGTTCCTCGATAACCTGCTCGCCTTGGCCTTCGAAGTGCATGGATTGGATGACCTCGGAGTGCAGGAAGAGGTTGTGGGGCATAACGACCGCACCCAGGACACTCACGATAATCGCGGCCGAGCCGGTGGGCATACTGGGCGTGATCCAGCTTGCGGCGGCCTGCGGCCAGTCGACCTTGACCAGCGCAAGCTCGGCCAAAAACGAGAGCCCTACCACGCCTACGAAGGCGATGATCCATCGCTCGGCGCGCTTGTAGGAGCTCGTCATGAGCATTGCCATCGATACTGCCGCCACGATGACACAGCCCGCGCGCACGGGCAGCCTAAAGAGCATTTGAAGTGCAATCGCGCCACCCAGGACTTCGGCCATGGCGGTGGCGATGGTCGCGAGATAGGCACTGGCGAGCACCGTGCGTCCAACGAAGCGGGGGAGGTAACGTGTCGTGGCCTCGGCAAGACAGGTGCCCGTGGCGATGCCCAGGTGCGCCGCGTTGTGCTGCAACGCGATGAGCATGATCGTGGACAGCGTGACGATCCACAGCAGCGCGTAGCCAAACTGCGAACCCGCGGCCATATTGGAGGCCCAGTTGCCCGGGTCGATAAAGCCGACGGTCACGAGCAGCCCGGGGCCGATATGCCGCGCAATGTCTAGACCTCCGTGACCACCGGTGCGTCGGGAGCCAAAATGATGTTTGAGATGGTTGAGCATGGTGCGCTCCTGCGTGCCGTTTGTTTGACGCCGCAAAGGATACCCGTTTTAGGCTAAAAAGTTAACTAAGACTAACAAAATTGCTGTATTTGAATGGATGGTGAAAAGGGGCTGCCGAAATGTCTTGATCTGTAACAACTAGGGCTGGAAATTGGGTCTAGGTGTTACAGACCAAGACAAGAAGAAATGGTCCTATGGAAAATCTCGATCTGTAACAGCTAGTCATCGAAATTGGGTTTTCCTGTTACAGATTGAGATGTTTGAAGCGGTGAGCTTGCAGGCCGAACTTGGGGCCCTTGTTGTCGCCCTTGAAGTCGGCGATACCCACTCGTAGGACGTGCGTTACGCGATTGTTTCGAAACGGGCGGGAAACACAACGGACCGGCGATGCTCCTAGTATGCCTATTCAACTGACTGTCTAAATATCTAGGGGAGGATCGCGATGCAGGCAGATTCCGCTCAGCAGCAGGGCCTTTATCGCCCCGAATTCGACCACGACGCATGTGGCATCGGCGCGCTTGCCGATATCAACGGTGAGTGCCATCACCAGATCCTGGACGACGCACTGTCCATTCTGGTCAACTTGGAGCACCGCGGCGGCACGGGACTCGAGAAGAACACCGGCGACGGCGCAGGCATCTTGTTCCAGGTTCCGCATCACTTTTTCCGTAAAGAGGCTCAAAAGTGCGGCCAGATTCTGCCGGCAGAGGGCGACTATGGCGTGGCCATGCTGTTCTTCCCGCAGGACGACAAGGGCGTAGAGGATGCCCGCCGCGTGTTTGAGGAGGGTTGCGCCGAGGCCGGCGTGCCGCTGCTCTTTTGGCGCGAGGTGCCGGTCGACCCGCACGACTTGGGCGAGACGGCCCGCGCCTGTATGCCTACTATCCTGCAGGCCTTCCTGGGCCGTCCGGACGACACGCCCGCCGGTGACGCCTTTGAGCGTCGCCTGTACGTGTGCCGCCGCACCATCGAGAAAAAGGCCGACGCCGAGTTCGCCCTGCGCGATAAGATCTTCTATGTGTGCTCCATGAGCTCGCGCACCATCGTGTACAAGGGCATGCTGGTCGCCACGCAGATGCGCCGCTTCTTCATCGACCTCAACGACGCCGCCGTCAAGACAGCCGTGGCGCTCGTCCACTCGCGCTACTCCACCAACACCACGCCCAGCTGGGAGCGCGCGCACCCCAACCGTTTTATCATCCATAACGGCGAGATCAACACCCTCAAGGGCAACGTCAACTGGATTCGCGCCCGCGAACCCAACCTGTACAGCCCCGTGCTGCAGCACGATCTTGAGCGCGTGATGCCCATCATCAACCGCGAGGGCTCCGATTCCGCAATTCTGGACAACGTGCTCGAGTTTTTGGTCATGAACGGTCGCCCGCTTACGCGTGCCGCGTCCATGTTGCTGCCCGAGCCGTGGGACCACAACGACAGCCTGAGCGAGGAGCGCCGCGCCTACGACGCTTACCAGTCCATGCTCATGGAGCCGTGGGATGGCCCGGCGGCCATCGCCTTTACCGACGGTCGCACGCTGGGCGCCGCCCTCGACCGTAACGGCCTGCGCCCCGCCCGCTACTATGTGACGCGCGACGGTCGCTTTATGCTGGCAAGCGAGGTGGGCACCATCGAGGTGAGCCCCGAGAACATCCTGACGAGCGGCTGTCTGGGGCCGGGCCAGATGCTCGAGGTCGACTTTGCCCGCGGGCGCGTCATCTACAACGACGAGCTGCGCGCCCGTTACGCCAAGGAAAAGCCCTACCGTGATTGGATTGCCGAGGAGACGCTGACCGTCGACGTGCTCGATAGGCCTGTCGCGGCAACGCCCGCCGAGGACGCCGAGGTGCCCGCCGCCGTGCGCATGGCTAAGCTCGGGTATCACTGGGATGATGTTGACGAGGTCGTGCGTCCCATGGCCCAGCAGGGCAAGGCCCCGCTCGCCTCGATGGGCATCGATGCGCCGCTGGCTTGCCTGTCCAAGAAGACGCGCTCCTTCTACGACTATTTCTATCAGCTGTTCGCTCAGGTCACGAACCCGCCCATCGACGCCCTGCGCGAGCATATGGTCACCTCGACCACGCTCTACCTGGGCAACCACGGCAACCTGCTCGAGGACTCCCGTACGGCCTGCCAGCTGGTTCGCTTGGAGCGCCCGTTGCTCAACGAGGAGGAGTTCGAGCGCATCTGCGCCATCGACCGCGTGGGCTTTAAGACCTGCCGTTTCCGTGCCGTGTACCGCCGCGATGCCGGCGAGGGCGCGCTGCAGGCTGCGCTCAAGCAGCTTGCAGAGGATGTTGAGGCTGCGGTCCGCGACGGCGTGAACATCGTGGTGCTGAGCGATCGTGCCGCTGCGGGCGAGGTGCCCGTGCCGTCGCTGCTCGCCGTGGGCTGCGTGCACAACCACCTGATCCGCGCCGGCGTGCGTACCTTTGCCGACATCGTGGTGGAGTGCGGCGACGCCGTGTCCCCGCACGACTTTGCGGCACTGGTGGGCTACTCCGCGAGCGGCATCTATCCGTACAACGCGCATGCGTGCATCCGCGATTTGGCGGCACGCGGCGACCTGGACGTGACGGCCGAGCAGGGTATCGCCAACTACAACAAGGCTGCGACCGCGGGCATCGTCTCCATCATGTCCAAGATGGGCATCTCCACGGTGCAGAGCTACCATTCGGCGCAGATTTTCGAGGCCGTGGGCTTTACGCCGGAGTTCGTCAACGCGTACTTCGCCGGCACGGTGAGCCGTGTGGGCGGTATGGGTGTCGAGGACGTCGAGCGCGAGCAAAACGAGCGCTACGACGCCGCGCTCGCTATCCTTAAGAGCCCGGCTCCCGATCAGCTGCCCACGCTGGGTCTGACCAAGTGGCGCCCGCTCGGCGGCGAGGATCACCTTATCGATCCGCAGACTGTCTACCTGTTGCAAACCGCCTGCCGTGAGGACAGCTACGACACCTTTAAGGAGTACAGCGCCCGCCTGCATCACACCGGCCGCGCCGTGCGTCTGCGCGACTTGCTCGACTTTGATGCCAGCGGCCGCACTCCGGTGGCACTCGACGAGGTGGAGCCTGCGCTCAACATCGTCCGCCGCTTTAACACCGGCGCCATGTCATATGGCTCCATCAGCAAAGAGGCGCACGAGTGCATGGCCATCGCCATGAACCGCCTGCACGGCCGTTCCAACTCCGGCGAGGGCGGTGAGGATCCGCGTCGCGAGACCCCGCTGGCTAACGGTGACTCCAAGAACTCCGCCATCAAGCAGGTGGCAAGCGCGCGTTTTGGCGTGACGAGCCGCTATCTTTGCAGCGCCTTTGAGATTCAGATTAAGATGGCCCAGGGCGCCAAGCCCGGCGAGGGTGGCCACCTGCCCGGCAAGAAGGTCTACCCCTGGATCGCCGAGGTCCGTCAGTCCACGCCCGGCATCGGCCTGATCTCGCCCCCGCCTCACCACGATATTTATTCCATCGAGGACCTGGCAGAGCTGATCTTCGATCTTAAGAACGCCAACCCCGGTGCGCGCGTGTCGGTCAAGCTGGTCAGCGAGGCCGGCGTCGGCACCATCGCCACCGGTGTGGCCAAGGGCGCTGCCGACAAGATCTTGATCAGCGGTCATAACGGCGGCTCGGGTGCCGCGGCGCGCGACTCCATTTGGCACGCCGGCTTGCCGCTGGAGCTCGGCCTTGCCGAGGCCCAGCAGACGTTGCTGCAAAACGGCCTGCGCTCACGCGTGGTGCTCGAGGCCGACGGCAAGCTCATGGACGGCACCGATGTTGCCGTCGCCTGCCTGCTGGGTGCCGAGGAGTTTGGCTTTGCGACCATGCCTCTCATCTCCATGGGTTGCCTCATGCAGCGCGATTGCCAGCAGGATACCTGCCCGGCCGGCATCGCCACGCAAAACTGCCGCCTGCGTCGCGGCTTCCGCGGCAAGCCCGAGCATGTTGAGCACTTTATGCTCTTTGTTGCCGAGCAGCTGCGCGAGGTCATGGCGAGCCTGGGCTTCCGCACCGTCGACGAGATGGTCGGCCACCCCGAGTGCTTGCGCCAGATCGAGGTCCCGGGCAACCGCAAGGCCAACCTGCTCGATCTGTCGCCCGTGCTGGCGAGTGCGACCTGCGAGTTCGGCGCTCATATCCTGGGTGCCGACGGTCGCCACTTCCTGCCGCAGATGGCCGCGGACAGCGAGCTCGACAAGACGCTCGACTCCACGTTGTTTGTGCCCTATACGGCCGATGCCCGTGCGCACCTGCGTCCGATTCGCTTCCGCGCCGATATCGCCAACGTCAACCGCTGCGTGGGCACCATCCTGGGCAACGCGGTGACCAAGGCACATCCCGAGGGCCTGCCTGCCGGCTCCATCACCATCGATTGCGACGGTTCGGCCGGTCAGAGCTTTGGCGCCTTCCTGCCGCGCGGTATTACGCTCAACGTGTGCGGCGACGCCAACGACTACTTCGGCAAGGGCCTTTCGGGTGGCGAGGTGTCGGTGCGCCCCAACCCGCATGCGACCTACAAGTTCGACGAGAACATCATCGTGGGCAATGTTGCGTTCTTTGGTGCCACGAGCGGCCGCGGCTTCATTAACGGTCTTGCCGGCCAGCGTTTTGCCGTGCGTAACTCCGGTGCCACCGTGGTGGTCGAGGGCTGCGGCAACCATGGCTGCGAGTACATGACGGGCGGTCTGGCGCTCATCCTGGGCGAGGTCGGGCAGAATTTTGCCGCCGGCATGACGGGCGGCGTGGCCTACGTCTTTGACCAGTACGGCACGCTCGGTGCCCGCGTGAACCACGAGAGCGTTGAGCTCAAGGCCCCGACGGCCGGCGAGCTGGCGCAGATTCGCGAGCTTATCCAGGAGCACGTGGACGCGACGCAGAGCCCGCGCGGCATCAAGCTGCTGTACAGCTTCGAGACGATGAGCAAACACTTTGTGAAGGTCATTCCGACCGAGTACGAGCGCGTGCTGGCGATTGTCGCTGCGGCCGAGGCCGTGGGCAAGACGCATGCGCAGGCCGAGGAGTTGGCGTTTGACATTGTGACCGATCGCGCGAACGCCGCGGATGTCGCTCGCTTTGATGTCGCGGGCGGTGCTGCGGGCGTTGCGCCCGTGGCTGCCAGCTCTGTTGCTTCGACCAAGAAGGAGGCGTAAGTGCCATGGGTAAGCCCGGTGCTTTTCTTGATATCGATCGCGTGACCCACGAGCTGCGCCCCGTGGAGGAGCGCAGCCGCGATTTCGATCCGCTGTACGTGGAGCTCGACGACGATGCGCGCCGCGCTCAGGCGAGCCGCTGCATGATGTGCGGCGTGGCGTTTTGCCAGATGGGCGCGAGCTTTGGCAAGGCGCGTCCGAGTGGCTGTCCGCTGCACAACCTGATTCCCGAGTGGAACGAGCTGGTGTACCGCGGCCGCTGGGACGAGGCCGCCGAGCGTCTGTCGCTCACCTCGCCCATGCCCGAGTTCACGAGTCGCGTGTGCCCGGCGCTGTGCGAGGCCGCGTGCAACCTGGGTTCGGTCGATGGCCAGCCCACGACGATCCATGACAACGAGCGTGCGATCAGCGACCATGAGTGGGCAAACGGCGGCCCGCGGCGCTTTGAGCCGGCAGGGGAGGGCGCACCCACGGTTGCCGTGGTGGGCTCCGGTCCTGCCGGTCTGGTGGCAGCATGGGAGCTTGCGCGTCGTGGTGCCCGTGTGACGGTGTTTGAGCGCGACGACCGCCCGGGCGGTCTGCTCGTGTACGGCATTCCCAACATGAAGCTCGAGAAGTCCGTGGTCGAGCGTCGCGTGGCACTTATGCGCGAGCTGGGTATCGTCTTTGAGCTGGGCGCTGACGTTACGAACCCTGCGGTGGCGGCCAAGCTCGATGGCTTTGACGCCGTCGTGGTGGCTGCCGGCGCTCGTGCGCCCCGCGGTCTTTCGGCTGCGAACGTGGATGCTCCGGGCGTGGTGTACGCGGTGGACTACCTGACGGCTTCGACCGTCTCGGTGCTCGATGGCGGCGAGCCCGCGGTGAACGCGCGCGGCCTGGACGTTGTGGTCATTGGTGGCGGCGATACCGGCAACGACTGCGTGGGTACCGCGGTGCGCCAGGGTGCACGCAGCGTGCGCCAGTTTGAGTTCTTGCCGGCGGCGCCTGATGCGCGCGCGGCGAGCAACCCCTGGCCGCAGTGGCCAAACGTTAAGAAGACCGACTACGGTCAGCAGGAGGCTATCGCTGCCATGGGCGGCGAGATGCGTGCTTGGGGCGTGGATACGC
>CABUTP010000078.1 GCA_902494545.1 uncultured Collinsella sp.
GCTGGCGGTCGCAGGCGAGCAGCTCTTGGGCAACCGGCGCACACGCGTCACGGCGCCAGACGGCGCAAAGCGGCTCAATCCCCCGCTCCTCGCGCGGCACGCACACGTCGAGCGCCTCGGCCTCGACACAGCCAGCAAGGGCACCGATTAGCTCCGAAGAGACAAACGGCATATCACAGGCGACGATCGCCACGAGAGGCAGCCGGGCCGCAGTCAGCGAACTCGCGATGCCGCGCATGGCGCCCGCCGGCCCTTCAAGGTCCGCTACCACGCGTGGTACAAGACCGCCAAACGCGTGCTCCTCAAGATAGGCAAGCTCGCTGGGACGCGAAGTCGTCACGACCAACTCGCCGGCAACTGGCGCCAGCCGACCCAGCACGCGCTCGATGAGCGGCTCGCCGCAAAACGGCATGCGCGCCTTGTCGCAGCCCATGCGCGACGACAGCCCGCCCGCCTGGACGACGCAAGAAAGATCGGCCCGTCTTACGGTAGTCATACGACAAAACACCCCCATCGGCATGCTCAAAACCCGGCACACGAAGCCAAATGCCGTCGCCGATAAAGCCGGCGGCACGGCAAACCCATGCAAAAACAAAACAGCGCCTTTGCGGCACGCAGCAAGACCGCGAGCACAAAAGCGCTGGTAGCGTATGGCGGGAACGTATGTGAATCGAACACATCCAAGACGTTTTGCACGCCTCGCAACGGTTTTGAGGACCGCGGAGCCCACCGGAGCCCATCCGTTCCCAAGTGCGCCGGTATTTTACCAAACCGAAACGGCTCCATCCCAAAAAGACGAGCAAGAAGTTGCGGTGGAATAGTTCCTGGTTTGGCGTTAGATGCCGAAAACAGGAACTATTTCACCGCAACTGATAAGGGTGGGCTAGCGCAGGGAGCGCAGGCCGCCGGCTTCCTTGTCGAGCACCGTAAAGCGCACGGCATCCAGGTGTTCCAAGATGCTGATGGCACGCTTGCGCGACACGCCCAGCGCCTCGCGCAGCACGCTCGTAGTGGCAGCACCGCCGGCGTCGGCAATGGCAGAGGCGACGAGCTCACGCGCGTGGGCCTCAGCGGCAGCAGACAGGGCCACATCACGCTCGATCTTTACGATGGAGCGGTTGAGCGAAAGCTCGCGCAGGGCACGCGTCATGGTGTCGCGATCGAGCTGTAGTTGCTCGCCTACCTCTGGCAGCGTCGGCGCATCGAGGCCAGCTTCGTCCAACAAGGAAACGATGCGCTCGCAGGCCTCGTGCACCACACGCGCCGCGGCGGCAGCGGAGTGCGGGTCGAACACCTCGGCCCCCTCGGCGGCGCACACGCCGCGCGAGCAGCCCTCGGAAATCAGGGCTGCGGCAACTGCATCGTCAGCGGCAGGCCACGCAGCATGGGCAACGGCGCCGGGCGTAAAGCCCGTCTCCTTGGGGGCAGCCGCGTGCATAGCGGTCAGAGTCGCCGCCAGCACGTCCATGGCGGCATCGAGCGCGGCAGCATTCACATACAGCGCATCGCCCGAGCCGGCAAGCTCGCAAACAGCACCTCGCGCCACCAACTCTTTCAGCGCGGCATCGGCCTCACCGGAAAGCAGATCTAGCGCCGCGGCAACGTCGGCTACCACGACTGGCAACATCTGCAGCGCCAGCCACGCGTCCACACCAGCGACGGCATCGCCGGCCTCAAGCGCTGCAAGCAGCGCGCGCTCCCCCTCAGTAAGTTCGCGCGAACGACGGCAGCGCAAAAGCAGCACGCGCCCGCCGCCGATGAGCATAACGGGCGAATACGACAGCACCACGGCATGGTCTCCGGCACGCAGTGGCAGCGGTTCCTCCAAGCGTACCTGCACCACTCGCGTCTCTCCCACCGCCATGGGGGCCTCGCCCTCCATGAGCATGATACGGCCGACAACCTCGGCCGTACCGGCCATCACGTGCACGCGCGCACCCGACTCGAGCACGCGCGGCTTGGCGCCCTCGCGGCCCAGGTAGGTGAACGTCATCATAAAGCGCAACGTCTGACCAAAGCGGCCCGCCACGCCCAGCATCTCTCCACGGTCAAGTGCCGCGACGCCGTCACCAACCAGGTTGAGCGCCACGCGCTGACCGGGCAGCGCCCGCTGCGTGTCGCCATGCACTTGGATCCCGCGTACGCGGCAGGCCGTGCGCGACGGCAGTGCGACGAGCTCATCGCCCACCGCAACCGGCGCATCGTGCAGCGTTCCCGTCACGACGGTGCCGGCACCCTTGATCGTAAAGCAGCGGTCAATCGGCAAGCGCGGCGCGGCATCGGTGAGCTCGGCACGAGATCGGCAGGCATCCCAGCAAGCGGTAACCTGCTCGTCGAGCGCAGCCAGCAGGTCATCGATTCCCGCGCCGGTCTTAGACGACACGGGCACGATCGGCGCGCCCGCAAACACGGTACCCGACAAAAAGTCATCGACATCGAGCTCGGCAAGCTCGGTCATCTCGGCGTCGGCCAGGTCACACATCGTCAGCGCGACCACCATATGCGTGACGCCCAGCAGCTCCAGCACATGCACGTGCTCGCGGGTCTGCGGCATCACGCCCTCGACGGCCGAAACCACCAGCACGGCAACGTCGATGCCCGTGGCGCCCTGCACCATGGCGCGCAGGTAATGCGCGTGGCCCGGCACGTCGACCAGGCCCACGATCTTGCCACTCGGCAGTGCCAGCTCGCCAAAGCCAAGCTCAACCGTCATGCCGCGACGACGCTCAACTTCCAGGCGGTCGGGGTTTTTGCCCGTCAGCGCCTCGATGAGCGCCGACTTACCGTGGTCGACATGGCCCGCCGTGCCAACGATAACGGGACACTCCACCAGCGCTTGAACCTCACTCATCGAGCAATCGCCTTCTCAACGCACGCGACGAGCGTCGACGCCGCCGTCTCGTTATCGCGGGCGCCCACAAGCGTACGGACGTCAAACAAAATGCGATCGTGCGAGGTTCGCGTGACGACCGGTGTGTCGAAGTCCTGGACAAGCGAGCGCTTGAGCGCGTCGACCGTCAGGCGCTCGTCAACAAGGCGCACGGCAACGCACATCGTGGGCAGCTCCACGGTAGGCAGCGAGCCGCCACCGGGGGTCGACGATTCCTCGACAATCTCCAACTCAACGGCGCACGGGCAACCGGCCTTATCGAGCCCGGCGACCATACGATCGCGCAGCTTGCGGGCACGTCGCTCCAGATGAGCCTGCGGAAGCGTGAGCATGCTGAGCACCGGAATATCGCGATGGGCAACATCGGCGCCATCCATGTAGATACGCAGCGTGGCCTCGAGCGCCGTGAGCGCCAACTTGCCCGGGCGCAGGGCGCGCATAAGCGGATGCGACCCACAGGCCTGGACCAGGTCACGACGGCCCATGATGATGCCCGCCTGTGCGGCACCGAGCAATTTATCGCCCGAGCACGACACCAGATCGAGCCCTGCCGAAACCGAAGCCGGCGTGGTTTCCTCGCCGCCACGAACCAGGATGTCGTCAGGCAACAGCGCCCCTGAGCCCTGGTCTTCATAGAACAGCAGGCCATGCTTATGGGCCAGTGCGGCGAGCTCCCTTGAGCTCACTTCCTCGTGAAAACCCTCGATGCGATAGTTGGAAGGATGGACCTTCAAGATCATGGCCGTTTCGGGCGTGATGGCGCGCTCGTAGTCGCCCAGATGTGTGCGGTTGGTGGCGCCGACCTCGACGAGCTTGGCGCCCGAAGCCGCCATGACGTCGGGGATGCGGAAGCTGCCACCAATCTCGACAAGCTCGCCGCGGCTGACGATAACCTCTTTGCCTGCGGCATGGGTCGCCAGCACCAGCAGCACCGCGGCGGCGTTGTTGTTGACCACGAGCGCGTCCTCGGCACCGGTGAGCGAGCGAATCAGCTGCGCGGCATGCTCCTTGCGCGACCCGCGCGAACAGGTGTCCACGCTGTACTCGAGTGTGCTGTAGCCGCGCGCGACCTCGGCCACGGCCTTGGCGGCCGACTCCGCGAGCGGGGCGCGGCCCAGGTTGGTATGGATGACCACACCCGTGGCGTTGACGGCGGGGCGCAGGCTCGGCAGCGCAGAACGGTGGGCGCGCCACTCGATGGCCGAGGCTAACTCGCGCTTGGAACGCGGAGCGGCGCCGGCACGAATCGCGGCGCGCTCCTCGTCGAGCTCGGCCGTGACGGCGGCATGCACCACCGCGTCGCAGGTCTCCCCCGCCGCCTTCACCACCGGCCACTCGGTAAGCAGCTCGTTGACGGAAGGAATGGCGCGCAGGTGGGCGCGCACCTCATCGGACATCTTCTGGCTATCGCTCATGTGCGGCCTTTCAAAAGAAACGTGGATCAGTCGAATACATCAGCTGAGTCAATTACTCGTCATTATCCCCGCGCGCGACAATCTTTTCCACGCGAACGGCGTTTTCCTGGGTGAGCGCGGCGCCCGTCAACGGGTCCCAACGCAATGGCGTATGGTCGAGCGGGCCCACGCCCAAGGCTTGAGCGCCACCGGCATCGGCGCCAAACGAACGTCCGCCGGGGGCGGCCGATGTAAAGATGCACGCCGGATGCAGATAGGGCGTCGTCTCCACGCGCACGCGGTCGCGGCCCATATCGCTCACGAGCTCGACGATCTCGCCGTCGGCGATGCCCATGCGTGCAGCAGCATCGGCATTCATCTGCACGGCATCCAGGTCCGATCCAGCCTCGGCGGCACCTTGGGCCGCAAGCCTTCGCGAGGTATGCGACTCAAAGGGTCGATTGCCGCTAATGAGGCGAAACATTCCTGGGCCGGGCTCCACCATGGGAGCGATCCAGTTGGGTACACGACCCAGACCGGCTCGTTCCCATACGTCGCTTGCCAGCGCAATTTTGCCGCCATCCAGGGGAATCGCCGGCTCGCCCGTACGCGACGGCAACGCAACACCCGTGTCGGCCCAGCCTCGCTCCTTGAGTGCGGCAAGATCGATCCCAAACGGAGCCACCTGGGCTGCCGCCAAGTCGTCGGGCGTAAAGTCAAAATACTCGCCCACGCCGCAGGCAGCCGCCAAGCCGGCAAAGATTTCCCGGCCGGGACGCGTGTCATCATGCAAGACCGGCAGCACGGCGTTGCGATAGAACACGCGCGCATCGTTGCGGCCCACGACCGTACCGACGCCGCGGTCGGCCTCCAGATACGTCACGTCGGGCAGCACGAAGTCAGAAGCACGCGCCGTCTCGGACCAGCGAATATCAATTGTCACGAGCAAGTCGAGCTGTTGCAAAATACCCAACCAAGCCTGCGCATTGCCATAGCCCGCACCGGGGTTACTGGCATAGACGATAAGCCCACGCAGGTCCCCGGCCAGAATCGACTGGCCGATGGTCGTGCACAGACCGCGCTCGGGGTCGACGAGCGGATAGCGCTCGAACCCCAGCTTGGGCCCGCGCGGCACCTGCGGCGTCGCAAAGCGCATGGGATCAAGGTCGCCCAGCGAAAGCGGTGTGGGCGGATTGAGCGCGCCGCCCGCATGTCCGATGCAGCCCAGCAGCACATCGACCAGACAAATCGCGCGCGCGGTCTGGGTGCTATTGGCATACGCGATACCGATGCCGCCATGAAAGCCGGCGTCCACCACGGCAGCAGGCGCAGCGGCAGCTAGATCGCGCGCCGTGGCGGCGATCTCTGCGGCCGGCACGTCGCACATCGACTCGGCCCACTCAGGCGTCCAAACAGCAGCTGCCTGAGCCAGCTCATCAAACCCCGTGGTATAGCGGGCAATAAACTCGCGGTCGTACAAGTCCTCGGCAATGAGCACATGCGCAATGCCCAACAGCAGCGCCAAGTCGCAGCCCGGGCGTACGCGCAGCCAGCGGTCGGCAAGCGCAGCCGAGCCGCTGCGCCGGGGGTCGACCACGATAATCTTTGCCCCACGGCGACGGGCATCGTTGAGCGCATCAACGGCCCCCATCGTCGACGAATCGACGATGGAACGCCCCAGGTACATGATGCAATCGGTATGCGCAAGGTCGGAGGCAGGGCTGTAGCCCAGGCTGTGCTCCCAGCCGGTTAGACGGCTTACCTCGCAGGCGCCATCGGCACCGTACACGTTGGGCGAACCCAGCGCGTGCATAAGACGATAGGCCCAGTAGCGGTCGAACGAGGGCACGCCGAGCGTCATGCCCAGCGCGTGGGGCCCGTGCCCGTCAACAATCCCCCCAAGGCGCGCTGCAATCTGCGCGAACGCCTCGTCCCAGGAAATCGCATCGAACCCCGAGCCATCAGCTCGTCGGCGCATGGGATGCACAATGCGATCACGCTCGTCAAACGGCATGTCCAGGCGATGGCGCCCGCGGGCGCACAGGGCACGCGCCGCGCACGGGTGCCCCGGCACCGGCAACTCGGCCACCACGCGACCGTCCTCAACGCGTGCCGCAAAGGCGCAATCGGCATAGCATCCCCCGCATGTGGTCACCACGGCGCGACCGTCACGCTTCACAGCAGATGCCATCTCGATTACCCCTTTCATCAGCCAAACACAACAGGCCAACAGCCCGGCAACGGGCCCCAGACCAAAAAAGCCTCCCGCACGGCAACGCCCCGCGGGAGGCCCAACGTCAAACAGACGGTACCTTACGCCTCGGACTTCTTGGCATAGATAAACCAGTAGCCAAGCGCGACAAGAACCGCGCCGCCCACGATGTTGCCCAGCGTGGCGGCGGACAGGTTAAACGCAATGCCCGCGGCGTTGAGCGCATCGGCGCCGGCAACGTCGGCACCGTAACCGCATGCATGCATCACGGCGCCCATGGGCAAAAAGTACATGTTGGCAACGCAGTGCTCAAAACCGCAGGCCACAAAGGCGGCGATGGGCAGCAGAATGCCCACAACCTTATCGACCACAGTCTTGCCGGCGGTACCGATCCACACGGCCAGGCACACAAAGATGTTGCACAGGATGCCACGGAAGAAGATCGTCACCCAGTCGATCGTCACCTTGCCGGCGGCGACGCTCACCATGGAGTTGGCGACCGCCTCGCCGTTGAGCTTGTAAATGCCGGCCATGTACACCAAAAAGACGATGAACAGGGCACCGGCAAAGTTACC
>CABUTP010000079.1 GCA_902494545.1 uncultured Collinsella sp.
GGCCATTTTCGCTGGATAGGGCTGCTCGTGGTATGGGCTGTCTTTATCGCCATGGCCGCCGTGCTGTTGATCGAGCGTGCCGGCGTGCAGTACAGCGCCGGGCAGCATGAGCTGGGCATGCTCGCTGCCAACGACGCGGTGCCGGCAAGCTCGGCGATGTTTGGCCAAAAGCCCACGTGCTTGGTTATTACCGACTCGGGCCAAGATGGCGTCGAGGACGTCAAAGAGCAGTTTGACCAGATTCTGCTCGACATGAAAATTGCCCACCGCGATGTGGATATTGCCACCGATGGTGTTGATGCGATTCCTTCTCTCACATCCTTCGACCGCGTGATTTTACTGATGCCTTCGATCGATGGGCTCGGTACGCACCTCTCCGACATCATGAGCTGGGTGAGCGCCGGCGGTTCGCTGATGCTCGCCATGACGCCGGACAATTCGAGCTATCTGCAGGCAATCGGTCCCAAGCTGGGCATCGATTCTGCCGGCTATGAATATGCGACGGCAGAGAGCATCGTGCCGAGCGAGGACTTTATGATCGGCGGCGGCCAGCGTTATGAGCTCTCGGATCCCTTCGATTCGTCGCTCTCGGTTTCGCTGCGTGAGACGGCCCATGTGTGGGCTAAAACCGGCGACACGGGTACTCCGCTTATTTGGTCGAGCGATTGTGGCAGCGGCCGTACCGTGGTGTGCAATATCGGTATCTACGACAAGGTCATGCGTGGTTTCTATGCCGCGGCCGTGAGCCTGTTGGGCGATGCCACGGCCTATCCGGTCATCAATAGCGCGGTGTTTTACCTGGACGATTTCCCGAGCCCCGTTCCCTCGGGCGACGGCACGTACATCAAACGCGACTACGGCCTTTCTATCGCCGATTTTTATGCCAAGGTCTGGTGGCCCGACCTGCAAAAACTCGCGCAGCAATACGACATTCGCTATACCGGCGTGATGATCGAAAACTACGAGGACGTGGTCAACCAAACCGAGCCCGCGCGCCAGGCCGATACCACGCAGTTCCGCTATTTTGGCGGCATGCTGCTGCAGATGGGCGGTGAGTTGGGCTTTCATGGCTACAACCATCAGCCGCTGGCGCTCTGGGACACCGACTATGGCACGCTGTACGACTACAAGACGTGGAAGAACAAGGAGACGCTTGTCGCGTCTCTCGACGAGCTTGTCGCCTTTCAGGACGAGGTGTTGCCCAACGCGCACGGCTCGGTCTACGTGCCGCCGTCGAATATTCTTTCGGCCCGCGCCCGCAAGATTATTGGCGAGGACGTGCCGCGCATTAAGACCATTGCCAGTACGTACTTTGAGGACGGAACCGACCTGCCCTACGTGCAGGAATTTGGCGTGGCGAGCGATGGCATCGTGGAGCAGCCGCGTATCGTTTCGGGCGGCATGGTCGATGACACCTATATGCGTCTGGCCGCGGTGTCCGAGCTCAACATGCACTACGTGAGTACTCACTTTATGCATCCCGATGACCTGCTGGATCCCGATCGCGGCGTTAAGGAGGGCTGGGAGGTCTACAAGGGCGGCCTGACCGACTACCTGGACTGGCTTACCAAGTCTGCGCCCGACCTGCGCCACCAGACGGGTTCGGAATGCTCGGGTGCCATTCAGCGTTTTTCGTCCGTGACGGTGAGCGTGGATACGGGCGATGATGCCTGGACGCTCAACCTGGGCAACTTCCACGACGAGGCTTGGCTTATGTTCCGCGCCAATAACGGCGAGCCGGGTACGGTGTCCGGTGGCGAGATTAAACACCTGACGGGCGACCTGTACCTAGTCAAAGCGACGGACAAGACCGTGACGATTGGGCGCAAGGAGGGCGGCGACCGATGAGAATCTGCTTAGTGCTCGAGGGCTGCTACCCCTACGTGCACGGCGGTGTGTCCACCTGGATGCACGGCTACATCACGGCCATGCCCGAGCACGAGTTTGTGCTGTGGGTGATTGGCGCTCACGCCGAAGACCGCGGCAAGTTTGTCTACGAGCTGCCCGGCAACGTCGTCGAGGTGCACGAGGTGTTCCTGGACGATGCTTTGCGTCTTTCGGGCGAGCAGGAGGAAGTCGACTTCGACGACCGCGAGCGCGAGGCGTTGCGCCGTCTGGTTTCGCTCTCCAATCCGGACTGGGACGTGCTGTTCGACATTTTCCAGCGCCGCCACGTGCATCCGCTCTCATTTTTGCAGAGCCGCACGTTTATGGACATCTTCCGCGACGTGTGCCTGGCCGAGTACCCGTATACGCCTTTCGCCGACGCCTTCCACACCTTGCGTTCGATGCTGCTGCCCGTGCTCTATCTGCTGGGCAGCGAGGTTCCGGTGGCCGACGTGTACCACGCCATCTCGACCGGCTACGGCGGCCTGCTTGCGAGTCTTGGCTCGAGCGTTCATAACGCGCCGGCATTGCTGACCGAGCACGGCATCTACACGCGCGAGCGCGAGGAGGAGATCATTCGCGCCGACTGGGTGGTGCCGTCGTTTAAGGACCGCTGGATTCGTTTTTTCTACCTGCTTTCTGAGGAGATCTACCGTCGCGCCTTCCGCGTGACCAGTTTGTTCCATAACGCCCGCAAGACGCAGATCGACATGGGCTGCGATGCGGACAAATGCCTGGTCATCCCCAACGGCATCCAGTTCGACCGCTTTAAGGACATTCCCTTAAAGCCCGATGACGGCTGGGTGGACATTGGCGCGGTGGTGCGCCTGGCGCCCATCAAGGACGTTAAGACCATGATCTACGCCTTCTTTGAACTGCACGAGCGCCTGCCCAAGGTGCGCCTGCACATTATGGGCGGCGTGGATGACGAGGAATATGGCGCCGAGTGCCATGCGCTGGTGGAGACATTGGGCGTGCGCGACCTGATCTTTACCGGCCGCGTCAACGTGGTCGAGTACATGGAAAAGCTCGACTTTACCATTTTGACGAGCATCTCGGAGGGCCAGCCGTTGAGCGTGTTGGAATCGCTGGGCGCACGTCGCCCCTGTGTGACGACCGAGGTTGGCTGCTGCCGTGAGCTGCTCGAGGGCGCCCCCGGCGACGACTTTGGCGTGGCCGGATTTGTGAGCCCGCCCATGTATCGCAAGGGTCTGGCCGATGCCATGGAGCGCATGTGCGCGAGCCGTGCCCGCCGCCTGGAAATGGGGGAGCGCGGCCAGCGTCGCGTGGCGACCTACTACCTACACGAGCAGATGCTCGCCAACTACCGCGCGCTGTACGACGAGACGGCTCGCGCGTTCAATTTGCCGAAGAAGGAGGTGTAGCCGGTGGCCGGAATCGGTTTTGAGCTTAAGCGCCTGTTTAGACGCAAGGGTCTGTTTGCCACGATGCGCGCCTACGGCTACGCCGGCATTGTGTGCACGGGTCCCATGCTGCTGGGCGTGCTGCTCCAGGTGGGTATCTTGGTGCTGTGCGGCCTGTGGGGTGTGGGCCGTGCCAACCAGGACCTGCTGGTGTGCATGGTGACCTATACGCTGCTGGCGTCGCTCACGCTCACGAGCTTTTTCTCCATGCCGGTCACGCGCTTTTTGGCCGACATGCTCTTTGCCGAGCGCGAAGAAGAGGTCTTGCCCTCGTTTTGGGGCTCCAACGCCATCATGCTCGTTGCGGGCACGGTGCTCTACGGCGTATTTTTGCTGTTCTCGGGCGCCACGCTACTGCAGGGGCTGCTGTGCCTGTGGCTGTTCAACATTATGATCGTCAACTGGAACGGCATGAGCTATCTCACCGCTATTAAGGACTACCGGGGTATTCTGTGCAGCTTTGCCGCGGCCATTGGCGTGGCGTGCCTGTGTGCCTTGGCCGCGCTGGCACTGGGGCTGCCGCCGGTCGAGGGCCTGCTGGCCTCGATCGCCCTGGGCTACGGTGTGATGCTCGCTTGGGACGTGGTGCTGCTGTACCGGTATTTTCCTCAGAGCGAACGTAGCCCCTGGCTCTTTTTGCGCTGGCTCGATCAGTTTATGCCGCTGGCACTCACGGGCCTGTTTACCAACCTGGGACTCTTTGCACATCTGGTAATTATTTGGGCCGGCCCCATTGGCGTGCAGGTCAAGGGCTTGTTTTTTGGCGCACCCTACCACGATGTGCCGGCGCTCATCGCGTTTTTGACGATCCTTGTCACGACCGTCAACTTTGTAGTGTCGGTCGAGGTTAACTTCTATCCGCGCTACCGCGACTACTACAGCCTGTTTAACGACGGCGGCGTGGTGGGCGACATCGTGGTGGCCGAGGAGGAAATGCTCGCCACGCTCAACCGGGAGCTGCGGTTTTGCGCGCTCAAGCAGCTGTTTGTGACGGCAGCGGTCATCTCGCTCGAGACCACGGTGCTCTCGGCCCTGCCACTGGGCTTCAACAACCTGATGCATGGGTATTTCCGCACGCTGTGTGTGGGCTATGGCCTGTATGCCGTGGGCAACACGATTCTGCTGATCTTGCTGTACTTTACCGACTACAAGGGCGCTGTGCTTGCCTCCGGGCTGTTCGCGGGCGTGGCGGGGCTGGCGACCATCGTCTCGCTGTTCTTTCCGCAGCAGTTTTATGGCTTTGGCTTTTTGCTCGGCGCGGCGGTGTTTTTTGTTGTGGCGCTCATGCGGCTCGATACCTATACCGCCAACTTGCCGTATCGTATCCTGAGTCAGCAGCCCATCGTGGCGACCGACAAGACGGGTCGCTTTACGGAGTTGGGCTGCTTGCTCGACCGTGCCGAACAGCGCTACGAGGAGCTGCGTCTACAGGGCGAGCCGCATGGTGCGTTTGAGCGCACGGTGGTCCGTGTGTATCGCAATCGTTGGGGAGGTCCTGATGACCGATAGGATGATATCGCGTCGCCGCTTGATTGAGGCGGCTGCCGGCACATTGCTGCTTTCGGGCTGCTCTTCGCAGGACGAATCCTCGACAAAAAAGACCAAGAAGCAGGACAAGATTAAAAAGGCCGATGCGTCTAGCGAGACCAAGCACCTTCGCGACAAGGATGAGCTGTACGAGGTCTACGATGACTCGGGCATCGTATGTATGTACCTGACGGTCTCGCGCGGCAACAGCTCCGAGAATACCGACCATAGCTGGGCCGAGATCAATACGTACTCGGTATACGACTATGCTGACATGGGCGTGACGCGCTATCAGGTTATGGGCCTGCTGCAGGCGGGTGACGAAGACGGCCCGGTGGCTGGCGAGGTTGGCTATGGCGAGGAAGCGCCCAATGCCACCGTGCAGGTGCGCGGTCAGACATCGAGCATGAACTCGCAAAAGAATTACAAGGTAGAGCTCAAAAAGGGTAAAGGTACCTGGCGCCAACAGCGCGCGATTGCGCTTAACAAGCACATGGGCGAGGGTATGCGTTTTCGCAACAAGATGGCCTATGACCTTATCCGTGGCATTCCCCAGATGATGGGCCTGCGCACGCAGTTTGTGCACTTATGGGTGTGCGACCAGACCGAAAAATCTAACGACACCTTTGAGGACTACGGACTGTTTACGCAGGTCGAGCAGCTCAACAAGACGGCGCTCAAGGCCCACGGTCTGGATAAGAGCGGGCATCTCTATAAGGTGAACAGCTTCGATTTTCATCGCTTCGAAGACACCATTAAGCTCGCCGATGACCCCGACTATAACCAGACGGCGTTTGAGGGCATGCTCGAGATTAAGGGCGATTCGGACCATACCAAGTTGATCGAGATGCTCGATGCGCTCAACGACGATACGCAAAAGATCGACGATGTGCTCGACACCTACTTCGATACCGAGAACCTGGTCTATTGGATGGCGTTTCAGATCTTGACGGGCAATTGCGATACGCAGAACCGTAACTGCTATCTGTACAGCCCGCTTAACTCCAAAGTCTGGTACATCCTGGATTGGGACAACGACGGCATGCTGCGCAAGCTCGAGTTGAGCCTGACGGGATTCTCGGATTATGCGAGCTGGGAGCGCGGCGTGAGCAACTACTGGGGCAACGTGCTGTTTAACCGCGCGTTGCGCGGCAAGTCGTTCCGCAGCGAGCTCGATAGCGCCGTGAAGGACCTGCGCTCGTATTTGACCGAAGAGCGTCTGAGCAAGATGGTCGAGCATTATCGCGAGGTCACGGAGCCGCTCGTCTTTGCTGCGCCCGACCTGGAGAATCTGCCCGTGACCAAGGACGAATACAAGCAGATTGCCGCGGCGATTCCTTCCGAGATCGAGGAGAACTATAAGAGCTATCGCGAGAGCTATAAGAAGCCCATGCCGTTCTACATTGGCGTGCCGCAGATCGATAACGGTAAGCTGCGCGTGAATTGGGACGCGTCGTACGACTTTAAGGCGCGCGACATTCGCTATACCGTGGAGCTTGCGCGCGATTACGCCATTACTGACGTGATCTTTAAGGCCGAGGACGTGCTGCTGCCGGAGGTAACGTGCGATGCGCCCGATACCGGCCAGTACTTTGTGCGCGTGCGTGCCACCAACTCCGACGGCTATACGCAAGATGCGTTTGACTACTATGTGACCGACGACGGTAAACAGTACGGCATGAAGTGTTTTTACGTGCAGGACGGCGGTAAGGTCGTGGAGGACACGTATGAGGAGGGCTAGCGCGCTGCTTGAGCGCTTGGCGGCTCCGCCCGTGCGAACCACGCAGGAGCGTTACCGCCACGAGCTCAAGTACCTCATTAACGAGGGCGAGCACGCCGCGCTGGCCTGTCGCATGGCGCCTGTCTTTAAGCTGGACAAGCATGCGCGCTCGGGCGGTTACACCATTCGCAGCCTGTACTTTGACGACTACTGCAACTCGGCCTACGAGGAAAAAGACGCCGGCATTCTCATGCGCAAAAAGTATCGCGTGCGCATCTATAACGGCAGCGACAAGGTGATTAAGCTCGAGCGCAAAAAGAAGTACGGCAGCTGGATCTACAAGGAGGACGCGCCGCTCACGCGCGACGAGTTTGAGCAGATCCTAGCCGGCGACTACGACTTTTTGCTGCGGAGCCCCCAACAACTCTGCCGTGAGTTCTACATCGAGTGCATCTGCAAC
>CABUTP010000080.1 GCA_902494545.1 uncultured Collinsella sp.
CCTTATCCAGGACTGGGACGTCATGATCGCCCAGGGCGATATCACCCGCTGCGTGGGCGATGCCATCGTGCTGGTGGTTGCCGAGGACGAGGCGACGCTCGAGAAGGCCAAGAAGCTCGTAAAGATCGATTACGAGCCGCTGGAGCCCGTGCGCAACATTGCCGAGGCCAGGGCCGCCGATGCCCCGCGCCTGCACGACAGCTTCTTTGCCTTTGGCAACACGGTGGAGCTCAAGGACAACGTGTGTCAGAGCCGCCACGTGACGCGCGGCGACGCCGCCAAGGCGCTGGCCGAAAGCGCGTTCACCGTGACGCAGCGCTTTACCACGCCCTTTACCGAGCATGCCTTCTTGGAGCCCGAGTGCGCCGTCGCCTTCCCGTACAAGAACGGCGTCAAGGTGCAGTCGACCGACCAGGGTGCCTACGATACGCGCAAAGAGTGCGCCCACATGTTTGGCTGGGATAGCGAACCCGAGCGCATGGTCGTCGAGACCATGCTCGTGGGCGGCGGCTTTGGCGGCAAGGAGGACGTGTCCATCCAGCACCTGGCCGCGCTTGCTGCCTATAAGTTCCAGCGTCCCGTGAAGTGCAAGCTCACGCGTGCCGAGTCGCTCGCGTTCCATCCCAAGCGCCATGCCATGGACGGCACCTTTACGCTGGGCTGCGACGCCGAGGGCAACTTTACCGGCCTGGACTGCGAGATCAACTTCGATACCGGCGCCTACGCGTCGCTGTGCGGCCCGGTGCTCGAGCGCGCCTGTACGCATGCCGTCGGTCCCTACAAGTACCAGAACACCGACATTCGCGGTTTTGGCTACTACACCAACAACCCGCCCGCCGGTGCGTACCGCGGCTTTGGCGTGTGTCAGTCCGAGTTTGCGCTCGAGAGCCTGATCGACCTGCTGGCCGAGAAGGTCGGCCTGGATCCGTGGGAGATTCGCTACCGCAACGCCATCGAGCCGGGCGAGGTTTTGCCCAACGGCCAGATTGCCGACTGCTCCACGGCGCTGAAGGAGACACTGCTCGAGGTCAAGGATGCCTACTATGCGCATCCCGGACACGCCGGTATCGCCTGCGCCATGAAGAACGCCGGCGTGGGCGTGGGCCTGCCCGATGCCGGCCGCTGCAAGATTCGCATCGAGAATGGCGTGGCCGTGGTCTATGCCGCCACGTCCGACATCGGCCAGGGCTGCAATACCGTCTTTTTGCAGGACGTTGCCGAAGCATGCGGCCTGCCGCTGAGCTGCATCGCCAACGGCGAGTGCTCCACCGAGAACGCTCCCGACTCCGGCACCACGTCTGGCTCGCGTCAGACGGTCGTGACCGGCGAGGCCGTACGCGGTGCTGCCTTCCTGCTGCGCGACGCCATGCTTGACGTCGAGGCCGGCAAGCATGCACCCGATGCCCCTGTGAGCGCGCATGGCGACGGCGTCAAGATCGAGTACGACGACGGTCGTGCCTATCAGCTGCGCACGCAGGAACTCGTCGCCGGCCAGGGCATGCATCCCCAGGATCCCGCGACCGCCATCAAGGCGCTCGAGGGATGCGAGTTTGGCTACGTGTACCTGGAGCCGACCGACAAGCTGGGCGCCGACGTTCCCAACCCCAAGAGCCACATCTGCTACGGCTTTGCCACGCATGTGGTCATTCTGGATGATGACGGTCGCGTGAGCGAGGTCTATGCCGCGCACGATTCCGGCACGGTGGTCAACCCCATCTCCATCCAGGGTCAGATCGAAGGCGGCGTGCTCATGGGTATGGGCTATGCGCTTACCGAGGATTGGCCGCTCAAGGACTGCGTGCCCCAGGCAAGGTACGGTACGCTCGGGCTGTTCCGTGCGCCCGAGATTCCGGATATCCACGCCATCTACGTGGAGAAGGACGAGCTGCTGCCTGTGGCATATGGCGGCAAGGGCATCGGCGAGATCGCAACGATCCCCACGGCGCCCGCCGTGCAGAACGCCTACCGCGCGTTTGACGGCAAGCTGCGTCCAAATCTGCCCATGGTGGATACGCCCTACAGCCGCGCCCGTCACCGCGGGTAGGGTAGGGTGCGGACAGCCATTGTTGACGGGCTGTTCGCACCGAGCATCAACTACATACGCTGCGCCTTTGGCCCCAGCTCCATCGCGAGCCGGGGCCTTTTGCTTGGAGCGGAAACTACGTCCGGGATTGGCGCTCAGAATGGGATGCACTTTCCGGTAGAGCCTCTGGCGGAAAGCGTGCCCCGGAATTCGGCTCCAGAGTGGGATGCGCTTTCCGGTTGGAGCTTCAAATGGAAAGTGCATCCCGGAATCCGCGCCTGGAATGGGATGCGCTTTCCGGAACAGCCCTCAACCGGAAGCTGCGTCCCAGTATTTCGCTTCAGGGTGGGATGCCGTTTCCGGCTGAACCCTCAGGCGGAAAGTTCATCCCAGAATTGACGCTCAGAGTGGGACACGGTTTCCGGATAGAACCTCAGCGGAAACTGCGTCCCAGTTTGAGCGTCTATTCCGGGATGCAGTTTCCGCTGAAGGACTCAACCGGAAAGCCTGTCCCATTCTGAGACGGGATTCCGGGGCACGCTTTCCGCTAGGCCCGCCATCCGGAAAGTGCATCCCGTTTTGAGCGTCCAGACTGGGACGCGCTTTCCGTTGGCGTGGCCGTTGGGAAAACGCGGCCCAGATAGGGGGGATGCGATCCGGCGATGCGCGGCCTAGCAGCTCCTACAGCTCCACTTCGTTGAGCCACGCCGGCAGCGCGGTCTGCCGGATGCCTGCCGTCTGCAGCTTTTTGGCGAGCATTCCTGCCGAGCGGACCTCGTTTATGGTAAAGCGCAGCAGAGGGTGACCGTAGAGCGATAGGTGCGCCTCGCGCTGTCGTTCGGCAACGAGCGCCTCGGCGGTGGTGCGCCCGGCTAGCATGGCCTGGTCGGTATATTTGACGAGCCCGTCGAGCTCGCCCAGCGTGAGTTCCCGCGCCTGGCGCTCCCAGGCAAAGTCCGTTCGTATGGGCTTGGCCGAATCGAAGGGGTCCGTAAGCTCGTATTGAAGCCAGTCGGGCGCAAAACCGGTCTCGATCATGACGGCGCGGGCGACCGATTCCCCACCGCTCTCGGCGCGGACGTCGGCATATCGAAGCGTTGTGAGGGCCGTACGAATCGCGCGACCATTGCGGGCGGTCGTTCGTTGCTCGACGGCCTCCATCAGCTGTTCCCGCACAAGGACGAGCTTTGAGATCGCCGAATCGGCAATGGGCATACCGTCGGCAAAACCGGTCTGCAACAGGCAATCTGTAACCGTTTGGATGGGCGGCGTTACCGATATGCCGGCTCTGTGTATTGCTCCGGCCGGCTCAATCTGGTGCCGCTGAATATGCGCGCCCGGGCGAGCCGACGGCTTTGTGGCGCTGCAGGCATGCACGACATTCAGGTGTCGCCACGAGACCTCGAGCCCCAGCAGACAGGCGGCCGAAAACGAGCAGAACGTCCAATCGGGGTGGATGATCGCAAGGGCGCGAATAATCTCGCAATGACGCTGCGCCCGGTTGAGCTCATCCCAGCGTATTTTGCGCGCGAACAATCCCGGCATGGGGGAGACGACCGTGCTGCCGGTGCGCCGAAGGAGCGCTTTTCGGATCGCCGCGCTCGGGGGAATCAGACAGCGCCCCTCTTGTTCGGCTTGGTTCAACAGCTGGTCGATGAGTTGGTCATTGCAATGGGTCATGAGCTACCGCCTCCTTTTGGGTAGCAAAAACGTATCAGCTGGAACTTGCCGCTCAGCTGACCAAAAGCTGACCAAAATCTAACCATGCAGGTAGATGACCTGCTTTTGGCAACATATTTCTTGTTTGAATCGGTGGGCGGTAATCGGCGACCGTGAACGGTAACTGGATATGAAGTCTTGGTAAGTTTCGGGACGTGTACTTTTTGAAAAAGAGCATTCTATCTGCTGTTTTGTGTTTCTGGATCGCATATTTGAAGGCATGTGATAAGGGCGGCGGACTGTCGCCTTGTATCTGCGGAAACTGTGACCCGGAATTGCCACTCGGAATGGGACGCGCTTTCCGGACAGCCCTTCAAGCGGAAACTACACCCCAGATTTCGGCCTCAGAGTGGGATGCCGTTTCCAGATCGGGCCTCAAACGGAAATTGCATCCCGGAACGAGCCTTCAGAGCGGGATGAACTTTCCCAACGGGCCGCATGCGGAAACTGTGACCCAGATTTCGGCCCCAGGGTGGGATGCCGTTTCCGGATCGGGCCTCAAACGGAAATTGCATCCCGGAACGAGCGCTCAGAGCGGGATGAACTTTCCCAACGGGGCCGCAGGCGGAAATTGCGTCCCGGATTCAAGCCTCAGAACGGGACGCACTTTCCGGATGGCATGTTTGGCGGAAACTACGGCCCAGTTTTTGGCTCCAGAACGGGATACATTTTCCGGAACGGTCCACGTGCGGTGGTGTATCGACCCTTTTGCGTGCGCCGTTTGTCGAATTACGTTATAGCTAGCTATATTATAGGAAGGTATAATATAGCTAGCTATAACGTAAGGGAAGGATGGCCCTATGTTTATCGGAAGAACAGCGGAAATGTCCGAGCTCAATCGACTGTATGGCACGGACTCCTTTGAGTTGCCTGTGATTTACGGCCGCCGTCGTGTGGGTAAAACGCGCCTTATCACAGAGTTCATCCAAGGCAAGAAGGCTATTTACTTTCAAGCTCGTCGTACCAATGCGGAGGCAAACCTGCACGGCTTTAGCCAGGCGATACTCGCGGGTTCGGTTGGTGCTGCAGGCGTGTCGTTTTGTAGTTTTGACGAGGCGTTCGATGCATTGGCCACCATGGCTCGCACGGAACGTTTGATTGTCGTGATTGACGAGTATCCCTATCTCGCCCAATCGAATCCCGAGATCAGCTCGTTGCTGCAAGACAAGATTGATCACCTGTACAAAGAGACCAGGCTCATGCTGATTCTATGCGGCTCGTCTCTTTCGTTTATGGAGGAACAGGTGTTGGGCTACGAGAGCCCGCTATACGGTAGGCGTACGGCCCAGTTTAAGATCATGCCGCTCGATTTTATGACGACCCTCGGCCTGTGGCAGAGCATGAGTCGCGAAGACGCTGCAGTTTGCTATGGCATGACGGGCGGCATTCCTGCATATATCGAGAAAGTCGATCCTGCTGCACCGCTCAAGGACAACATCAAACGTCTTTTTCTTACTCCTACGGGCTATCTCTTTGAGGAGCCGAGTAACCTGCTATTGCAAGAGTGCCGCAATCCCGAGCAATATGATGCGATCGTGCAAGCAATTGCCCAGGGACGCTCGAAGATCTCGGAGATTGCGAGCTCTACGGGAATTCCTGCGAGCAACGTAAAGAGCTATGTGGATAAGCTGGCGTCGCTTGGGATTGTCGAGCGCGAGCTGCCCCTAAACGAGACGAGCAATAAGCGAGCCGTGTATCTGCTGAGCGACCAGATGTTTAGGTTCTGGTACAAGTTTGTTCCGCAGAACATTGGGCTGATTCAAAACGATATGGCCGAGATGGCGTATAAGCGCATTGAGCCGCACATATCGGATTACATGGGTACGGTCTTTGAGCTTATATGCAGACAATACGTGTACGAACTCGCGCGCGCGGGCCAGCTCGAGGTGGTTCCGGCGAGCGTCGGGCGCTGGTGGGGGACGGATAATCGCACGCATACGCAGGAAGAAATCGACTTGATTGTTGACGATGGCGAGGGCACTGCGCTGTTTGCGGAGTGCAAATGGCGCAATGAACCGGTGGGCGAAGACGTGCTGCAAAAGCTCGTATACCGAAGCGATCTCTTTAGGCGGCAGCACAAAAGCTATGTGATCTTCTCGAAGCGCGGCTTTACGCAGGGATGTCAGGAAGCTGCGGCGAGCAGGGGAGATACCAAGCTGATTTCGTTTGCCGAGATGTGAGTGCGGGGTAGCTCTGCTCGAGAACAAGAGCCTGTCCTCGAATTGCTGGAATGGGGCCCTTCTTTTGTCGTGTTGGCTGTCGGCGGAATGTCGGCGGAAAGCGTGTCCCGGATTATAGCTCCAGAGTGGGATGGCCTTTCCGGATCGGCCCCTCGCGGAAAATGCATCCCGGAATGAGCGCTCAGACTGGGACGCACTTTCCGGATCGGCCTTCAAGCGGAAGCTGCGTCCCGGATTCTGGCTCCAGAGTGGGATGCCGTTTCCGGTTGAGGTCTCTGGCGGAAGCTGTATCCCGGAATCGAGCTTCAGAGCGGGACGTGCTTTCCCGTCAGGAGCTCAAGTGGAAACTACGTCCCGGATTCAAGCCTCGGAATGGGACGTGCTTTCCGGATGGGCTTCAAGCGGAAACTGTGTCCCAGAATCGACATGGCTTCAAGTGGAAAGCGCGTCTTAGAATACCGCGCCGGCGTTTTTGGCGGTTGTGGTGGGCAAGGGGGGCATCGCCTACACACGCGACGACGGCGTGGCGGTGATCCCCATGGCGGCACTTGGGGCGTAGTGGTTTTGCGGGGCGTCGGGCTTCCTTTACCGAAAATCCATTTGGTAAACCAGATGCTCGCGGATAGAATAAAGTTGACGGCAGCCCAAGTGGTGAAGAGCTGGGCAGCGCCGTTGCTTGGTCAAGAGGTCAATGCCTTAATGGCAGCGACTTGTTATGCTTCGAATGCTGCTTGAGTGCCTCGGAAAGTTCGATAAGCGCCGTGAAGAGCGAGACCAAAGCAACCAAGAGCTCTACGAGCTCTGATGGGCCCGGGATGACCTCTGATTCAAGTCACCGGGCCTCAATCTTTTTCATGCATTTGAATAGAGTGGGCGACTCTCTTGGGGCCGTCTGCATGGCGTGTGCTTGACGCATGGTATTGCGCCCCGCTTTCATGTCCGCACGGGCGCCTATCCTTACGGCAATGTAGCCGCCTATGTAGCAAGCGGCAGGCAATGGAGAAAGGCCCTAACCGTGTCAGCTGAAAAGACGCCGTGTATCTCGGCTATCGATACGACG
>CABUTP010000081.1 GCA_902494545.1 uncultured Collinsella sp.
GAGGACCTGGACGATCGCTGCAAGCGTCCGGAACTTGCCGCTCAACTGATTGACGACCTGGCCTGGCTGGGGCTTGAGTGGGACGAAGGCCCCTACTACCAGCACGATCGCCTGGACTTGTACGAGGACGCCCTGCACCAGCTGCAAGACGCCGGCCTCACCTACCCCTGCTTTTGCACGCGCGCCGAGCTCCACGCCGCGAGCGCACCGCACGCCAGCGACGGCACGCCCATCTATCGTGGCGCCTGCCGAGGGCTTTCGGCCGAAGAGGTCGCCCGCCGCAGTGCCCTGCGCGCCCCGGCCACGCGCCTGCGCGTGCCCGCCGTCGACGACCTCGCAGACGATGTGGTCGAATTTGTGGACCGCACGTATGGTGCCCAATGCGAGGCGCTCGCCACCGAATGCGGCGACTTTTTGGTGCGCCGCAGCGACGGCGTGTTTGCCTATCAGCTAGCCGTGGTGGTCGATGACGCCGCCATGGGCGTCACCGAGGTCGTGCGCGGATGCGACCTGCTGGGCTCCACGCCGCGCCAAATCTACCTGCAGCATCTGCTGGAACTTCCCACACCGCGCTACGCGCACATTCCGCTGCTCATGTCGCCGGACGGCCGCCGCCTTTCCAAGCGCGATCGCGACCTGGACCTGGGCGAACTACGCGCCCGCTTTGGCACGCCCGAGGCACTGATGGGATGGCTCGCCGGGCAAACGGGCATCGCACCGGACACCACGCCGCGTACCGCCGAGCAGTTGGTCGAGCACTTTGGCTGGGATGTCATCCGCGCGCACCGGGAGAACATCACTGTAACGGCCGAGTAGCCAGCCACCGCGCCTCTACGCAACATCCCAGGGCTGGAGTTCGTCACCCAGGCGAACGATGCAGTCGTAGAGCACGGTGTGGCGTTCGGCCGGGTTGGCATCCCGATGGAAATGCCCGTAGTACCAGCGTTTGTAATCCAAGTGGTGTTCCAGCTCATCGAAAAATGCCGTAAGCCGATCAACGGCGGGGTAATTCCAGCCGGGTGTCGGATAAAGCGTGGGCGAAAGCATGCGCGTAGAGCAGGTGTGGGTGATCACGTAGTCGACCTTCCAGCCCACGCTCTCGAGCTTTGCCCGCGCCTCCTCAAAGTTGCGCTCATCCGGCAGCTCTTGTGGCCACCAACTGGAATAGGGAATGCGATATTCCTTATCCACGCTCGTGGCACCGCCCATGGTAAAGATCGTTGAGCCGTCGAGCTCAAAAACCTCGCCGCGCGTCAGGCGCCGTATGGGGGAGGTATCCGACAGGCGCTGCGTCAGCCCACCGTGCCACAACTCCATAGGACGCTCCGCCCAGTGATCGAAACGCTCGTGATTGCCGTCGACGAACAGCACGGTATAGGGACGCGATTCCAGCCAGGCAATATCGGCACATTCCTCGGCAGAGAAATCCCACGGAAAGCCAAAGTCGCCCGCGACAATCAGATAGTCGTCGCTCGTCAGGCTATCCCCAAGGTCCCAATCGCGCAGCTTTTGCATGTCGAGGCCGCCGTGAATATCGCCCGTCACATAGACCGTCATCAGATCACCACTTCCCTGTAAGTCGCTAGACCGCATTCTGCACGATCACTAAGCCAACCGTTCCAGCCCTTCCACCCCTTAGGGCTTACCCTTCGTTCTTCCATCCAAACGGATCAAGCACCCAACAAACCAGATCGAGCACGCCGCCGGTCATCATGGCGGCGGCAAGGGCCATGCAAACGTGCAGAGAGACGGCACTTCTGAGCACGTCGAATGGCCCCAGAACAGCCAGCAGCGCAACCGCTGTGCCGACAAGGCACAACGCGAAGCACGGCCCCGCGTCCTTGACGCACTTCTTTGCGAGATGCTTGGTGTTGTCACTCATCGATATCGAACTCCTTAGAGGACCGTCGTTCAGATGCATGCCGCCGCGGCAGAGCAGGGCGGCAGGGAAAGTGTCACATGTCGTGCGGACATCAATGGAGAAACCGCCTGCACGACCAACCCTTGACGCCGCTTTGCTACCGGCACCCCATCCCCCGCTATTGAGGTCTAATACTTTTCCGCGAAGTGAACGGCTGTTTTTGGACCCCTGAAACATCCGCACCTTTCGGCGGCAAAATCGCAGGATTTCGGCATTAAAACCGCAGGAAGCGGCACCTCTAAAGTGTCGATGCTTCGGGGGTCCGTTTTCACTCGTTCACATCTCGGAAAAGTATTAGACCTCGCTATCAGCTGTCCCAAAGATCAGACCGCCCCTCCTTCACGCCCCGCAAAACCTGCCTTTTCTGCCCTTCCCCACCGCCACCCAAAAACTCATCCAACATTAATCTTGGCTCAAGAATCGCTTAATCTATAACCTGCACTATAGAGTTCGACCAAGGGCGGGGCGGCGCCGCGCAACGCAGGCCGCCGAACGCAACGCTCGCGCCCGGGCAGATCGCCCGGCGTCGCGCCCATCGAACGAAAGGACAGGTCATGGACGACCTCGAAAAAGTTGAAACCATCCGCACCAAGTGCAACGTGAGCTACACCGATGCCAAGGCAGCGCTCGACGCCGCCGGCGGCAACGTCCTTGATGCCATCATTTGGCTCGAGTCGCAGGGCAAGACCCAGACCACATCGGCGCATGCCGCCACCGAGTCCGCGCCGGTCGATGAGCCCTCTGCCGAGATGGTCGCCGCACAGGCCGCCTACGAGAAGTCGAGCGAAAAGACCGACTTCTCCAAGAAGATGGACAGCGTGTGGGAGTACCTCAAAAAGCTCTTCCGTCTGAGCCTGGACACCAAGTTTATCGCCACGCGCCGCGATGCGATCATCCTCAACATCCCCATCCTGATCCCCATCGTCGCGCTGTTTGCCTGGGGCGCCACGATATGGCTGATGTTGCTTGGCCTGTTCTTTGGTATGCGCTACCGCATCGATAGCGACGGCGACGTGCCCGGCAGCATCAACAACCTGATGGATCACGCCGCCGATGCCGCGGACGGCATCAAGCAAAATCTGAACGACGACAAGTAATCGCAGACGGGGGCACGCATGGCACGGATCCTGATCGTAGAGGACGAAGAGAAAATCGCCCGCTTTGTGACACTCGAGCTGGAGCACGAGGGCTACCAGGTGGAGCACGCCGCCGACGGCCGCACCGCCGTTGACCTGGCGCTGGAACGCGACTACGATCTGATTCTGCTCGATGTACTGTTGCCGCAGCTCAACGGCATGGAGGTGCTGCGGCGCGTCCGCAAGCACAAGGATGTGCCGGTGATCATGGTCACCGCGCGCGATGCCGTGATGGACAAGGTGGCCGGGCTCGACGCCGGTGCTGACGATTACCTGACCAAGCCATTTGCGATCGAGGAGCTGTTCGCACGGATCCGCGTGGCGCTGAAGCGCTCGGAGGCCGTGCGGACGGCTTCGGGCGTTGGCGGCGTTGGAGCCAGGGCGGGTATAGCGGGCGGCGCAGTCGGGAACGCCGCTGCGATACCCCCGACTGGCGACTCGGCCAAGACCTCTGCCGTGCCCTCCCCCGCCACGCTCGCCGTGGGCTCGGTCGCACTCGATCCCGACCGCCGCGAAGTCACGGTCGGCGGCTCGCCCATCGTGCTGACTGCCCGCGAGTTCGACGTTCTCGCCCTGCTTATGGCGCATGCCGAAACCGTGCTCACGCGCGAGCGCATCGCGCACGAGGCGCTGGGCTACGAATACGTGGGCGACACCAACAACGTCGACGTACACATCGCGCACTTGCGCGCCAAAATCGAGGACGCCGGCGGCGCTCGCATCATCCAGACCGTGCGCGGGGTGGGCTATGTCTGCCGCGCGTAACGCCGAGACCAAGCGCGTCACATCCATCGCCCGTGCCATCAACTGGAGCTATATGTGGCGCCGCCTGATGAGCTACGTCTGGCTCGATCTGCTGCTGGTAGTGATTGCAGCGGCGATTCTCGTCTATGGCTACAACCAGGCGTTGCCCGACGACGCGTTTACCGCAGGATGGATCCCCGGCGCCGCCGTTCGCGGCATGTCGCTGACGCCTGCACGTGGCTGGGACCTGGCAACACTCGCCTATACCGTCGAGCTTGCGCGCACCACCAAGACCTTCCCCCTCGCGCAGGACCTCGTCACGCTATGGCCTCTCTACCTTGTCGTTGTAGGTTGGCAGGTCATCAGCGTGCTCAACATGCTCGGCGGCGCCCGACGCGTACGCCGCACCATGGCACCGCTCAACGACCTGGCCCTGCGCGTGGACGAGCTCGGCCGTATGCAGCTCTCCGGCGGCAAGATGGAAACGCTGGAGCAGGCCATCGAGCGAGCAAGCGTCGATTCGCCGAGCGTCACCACTGGCGACGCCGATCTGGCGAGTATCGAGGTCGCGCTCAACCGCCTGCTGCGCCAGATGCAAGAGGCAAAGCTGCAGCAGATGCGCTTTGTCAACGACGCGAGCCACGAGCTGCGCACGCCCATCGCGGTGATTCAGGGCTACGTAAACATGCTCGACCGCTGGGGCAAAAACGACCCGGCCGTGCTGGCAGAGTCCATCGCCTCGCTCAAGGCCGAAAGCGAGCACATGCAGGAGCTCGTGGAACAACTGCTGTTTTTGGCACGCGGAGATGCCGGCCGCACCGTGCTGCGGCGCGTTAATACCAACCTGGCTGCACTGGTCGGCGAGGTTTGCGAAGAATCGCAGATGATCGATGCCGGGCACACATATCGGCTGGCTTTTGACGCTGCGTTTGCCAGCGACCCGCGCTGCGACGCGTCCGTCGATGTCGCGCTCGTGAAGCAGGCTCTGCGCGTGATCGTGCAAAATGCCGCCAAGTATTCGGACGCGGGAACGACCGTCACATTTGGCATAACACCCGATGCGGGCACGGGCACGGTCGACATAGCCGTTGAAGACGAGGGCATCGGCATGAACCAGGAATCCGCAGCTCACGCGTTCGAGCGGTTCTACCGTGCCGACAACGCACGCAATGCCGGCGCGCAGGGCTCGGGCCTGGGGCTCGCCATCGCCAAGTGGATCGTCGATAGCCACGGCGGCGTCATCGGCGTGACCTCGGTCGAGGGCGTCGGCAGCCGCTTTACGATTCGCCTGCCGCGGTAGGAAGCCCCCTCGTGAATCGAGGTCTAATACTTTTCCGCGAAGTGAACGTCTGTTTTTGGGCCCCTGAAGCATCCACATTTTTCGTCGGCAAAATCGCAGGATTCTAGTATCGAAACCGCAGGAAACGATGCCCTTAAAGTGTCAATGCTTCGGGGGTCCGATTTGTCTCGTTCACTTCTCGGAAAAGTATTAGACTTCGGTTTTTTGACCGTTGCAAAAGTCGACCCCTCGGCATAAATAAAGGGATAAGGCCATGCGGCCCTATCCCTTTTTTGTTAGCTATGGCAGCTTGTGCGCTACTCGCGGCACAAATGCACGGCGAAGCCGGCGAACTCGCGCTTAAAGTACACGAGCTTGGTGCCGCCGTCGGGCAGCAGCACGCGCGACTCCTCGTTGACCTCGAGCCCGCGCTCGGCAAACCACTTCTCGGCCGCTTCGATGTCGTTGACGGCAAAGCCGATGTGGCCCTTGGCGCCACGACCGTTCTGCTTCATGACCTCGACCAGCGAATCGTTAAAGTACGAAACCGGGGTCTCGATAACGGGCAGGCCCATCATCGTCGAGAACAGCTCCGCAATCTCCAAGGCGTCTGCCGGGTCGGCGGCGTTAATGCCCACATGGGCAACGCGCATACCAAAGAGCTCTACCGGATTGGCGTTCTGCTCACTCATGCAGTCAGCGCCTACTGAGCCATGACGTCGAGAACGGCCTTCTCGGCAGCGACGCGGTTCATGCCGGTCATAAAGGGCACGCCGCTCACGTACGGGCAGGTGAGGCCCTCGGGGGCAACGGTGGTGGCAATCAGCAGGTCGGCGCCCTCGTCGCAAACGTCCTTGGCCTCGGAGATGGCGCACTGCACGATCTCGTACTTGTCGGCGTAACCGTTGGCGTCGAGCAGGGTAGCGACCTTCTGGGCAACGAGCGTGGAAGTAGCAGCGCCAGCACCGCAAGCCAAAACGATCTTCTTCATAGGTAATGTCTCCCTTCGTGGTTTACTTTAGGTAAGTGTACCGCAGCGAGCGATGGCACTCAGCCTCGATGAGCTTTTATGCCAGTTTGCTTGCGCGCTGCGTATAATACATCTAGTACGTGTTGTCATACCGCTCGCTTTATGAGCGACTAAGGACTCCAATATGCCCGATTCCCGCATCCTCTGGACCGCCGTCGTCATCATCTGTATCGCCGTGTCGGTGTTCTTTAGCGTCAAAAAACGCACCACGTTTAAGCGCCTGCAGCAGCTTATGGCTGCCAAGCAGTGGGACGAGTTCGATCGCTTGCTCGATGGCAAACTCACCAGCATGCTGTACCCGCGCTATAACCGCGACTACCTGCGCCTGAACTCCTATCTGCTGCGCGAGGACCACAAGCGCGCCGACGAGATGTTCGATTTGCTGCTGGGACTCAATCTGCCCAAGATGCAGCGCGTCGACCTGGTGATTAAGGCCTTTAACTACTACGTTGGCCAGGAGGACCGCAAAAAATCCAAGGAGCTCCTGCACGAGATCAAGGGCTTTGAGGGCGGTCAGGCCGAGGCAGTCGCGCACGAATGCCAACTGATGTACGACACGATGATCTTGAAGCGCCACAACGACATTCCCGAGCTGGAGCGCATGCTCAAGGAGGCCGGTGACGACAAGGTCAAGAGCTGCCGCCTGGAATACCTGCTGGCCCTGCAGTACAAGAACAAGGGCGACGAAGCCAAGTTCCAGGAGTTCCTGGAGAAGTCGGGCCAACACTCGATGGCCGTCAACGCGTAACGGACGGCTTGTGCTAGACTTCTAGTCTCACGGGGGCGTGGCGGAATTGGCATACGCAGGAGACTTAAAATCTCTCGCCGCAAGGATTGTGGGTTCGAGTCCCACCGCCCCTACCA
>CABUTP010000082.1 GCA_902494545.1 uncultured Collinsella sp.
CGTCAGGCCTTCGACGCCGGCTTTGCGACCCGAGCCATCAACATCAACGACGCCCGGGCCATCTGCGACCTTATTCAAGATTATCTGGCCTAAAACCAGCCAAAAAAGACAGGTTAATTTGGCAGGTTTTATCTGGGCAAACGTCATTTCCACCACAAAGGGGCCAGGCACCTTTGTGGTGGTTTTTGCTTTGGTAGATGTGTGGGGCATGCCTTACAATCTACCAAGTAGTTCATGACGGGCGAAAAACGGAGAGAAGGGGCTTGATGCGTCCTTAATGTTTCATGCGGATAGATTGATTTGACAGACGGTGGCGAATGCCCGCCGTCCGCATTCGTATGAAACAAGGAGTCTCCATGCTCGCCTCTCTTTTCTCAAAGCCTCAATCATCGCTGTCCGCGCAGGCTAAGCACCTGGTGGCAATGCGCTTCCTCATATATACCGGCTTTCAGACCAGCTACTTCATCGGTGTCATCGGAACGCTCACCTATGCAGACGATGCCTCGGTTGTGGCGACATCGCTGGCCGTCCTTTTTATGAACGTATTCGTGATCTTGGGATCCTTTGCGGGTGGCGCGGCGCTCGACGCCTGGGGCCCGTGTCGGCATTTCCGGGCGAGCATCGTCGGCACGCTGACAACCGGCGCGGCGATTATCGCCTTTGGCAGCGCGACCGGCATCGTCCTGCTCGGTGCGGCGCTCTTGGGCTTTGTGATGGGGTTTGCCCAGCCCATCGCCACATCCTATCCGGCTTACCTCACTGACGATCCTGTCGAGCTCAAAGACATCAACTCCGCCATCGCCATGCTCTCAAACGTGAGCATCATCGTTGGCCCCACACTGGGCGGCTTTGTCGCGGCGGCCGCGTCGTCGCGCGCGGTGTTCGTGCTCATGATGATCTTTACCGTACTGGCGCTCGTCGCCGGTTGGGGCTTTAGGCCGCAAGGAGGTCGCGTCGCCGGGTATGCGGATGCCGATTCGGCAGAGGAAGGGGAGCGTGCGGGACAAAGCTCCAACCCTAGCACGTCCGCCCGCGCAACCTCCGCGACCAGCATCAAGACAGTCTTCACCAACAGCGTCCTCGCGCTACTTTTCTGCATCATCTTCCTCTCGAACTTTGGCTATGGAGCTTTCGATCCGCTGGAGTCGTTCTTCTACCGCGATGTTCTGCATGTCGGTGTTGAGTGGATGGGCTGGCTCTCGTCGGCCAGCGGTGTGGGCGCGGTGCTGGGCGCCGTTATTGCGCTCCGTTTGCCGCCGCATCTGATCAACCTTAAAACGCTGCTCGCGGCGCTTATGTCCGTGGGCCTGGGAAGCCTGCTCTACGTGGGAACAACGTATGTGGGCGTGGCGCTCATTGGCCAGATTGCCCTGGGCGTGGCCTGGGGCGTCGTCAACCCGCTCCACAACACGATCGTGCAAACGACGGCCCCGCTCGAGCAGCTCGGTCGCGTGAACTCGGTCATGGGTTTTGGCAACATGTTCGCCGGCGTGGCCCCGCTGGCGATTGCCCCGTGGCTGGCGGCGACGTTTGGCGTGCAGCAGACGCTCGTTGGTGCGGGCATGGTCGTGACGGCGGTTCCCGCGGCGTTGCTGCTGTTTGAACGCCGACATTTTGATCGTGCCGCAAGGCAGTAAAAACCATCACAACATTCGATGAAAATCGCGATTTTGCCGAAAAACGTCGAATGTTGTGATGGTTTGCGCTCCGGCCAGGCCACCCTTCGGGTTCGGCCACCACAAAGGGGCCAGGCACCTTTGTGGTGGTTTTTGCTTTGACGGGCCGCGCCTGCGCCTTGGTATACCATGTACACCACTTTCGACCTCATCCAGCACCGTCGCACAACCCAGAAAGGCCCCCATGGACACCACCTTCAGCCACATTAAAGCCGTACTCTGCGATATCGACGGCACGCTGCTCACGAGCCAGCACACGGTGTCCCCGCGCACCGTGGCGGCGATTCGCGCCCTGCGCGAGCGCGGCGTACTCTTTGGCCTGTGCACCGGGCGCGACGCCCACGCGACCGAGGCCATGTACGAGCTCTGGGGCATCGAAGGTCTGGTGGACGTGCTCGTGGGCTGCGGTGGCGCCGAGGTCATCGACCGCGCGCATGACATCAACGAGCTGAGTTATCCGCTGCCGGGCGAGACCATCGCGCGCATCTGCGAGCACATGGCGGACCTTCCGGCAACGCCCGTCTGCCCCCGAGACGGCGTGTTCTACGTGCCCGAGAGCAATGCGTGCGTCGAGCACCTGTCGCGCGTCGACGGCGTGCCCTACCAGGTGGTCGATTTTGCCGAGTTTTTGCGCGAGCCGCAGCCCAAGGTGATGTTTACCATGGCGCCCGAGGTAATGCCGCGGGTGATTGAGCGGGCGTCGACGTTTGCCGATAACACTGTTAAGGCGGCGGCTCTGCAAACCACGCAGCGGCTCTACGAGTTCATGGATCCGCGCGTGTCCAAGACGCGCGGCCTTGTGCGCGTGGCGGAGCTCAACGGCATGGAGCTCCAGAACATCTGCGTGTTTGGCGATGCCGATAACGACACCTGCATGGTGGCTGACGCCGGCGTGGGCGTGGCCATGGCAAACGGCAGCGACGCCACCCGTGCCGCCGCCGACTTTGTAACCGCGAGTAACGACAAAGACGGCATCGCGGTCTTTGTCGAGGAGCATCTGCTGTAGCGCCGGGGGAGAACCATCACAAAGGGGACAGGCGCCTTTGTGGTGGCCTCAGGCGATTTGGGCGAGTTGATGCCTGCAATCTGCGCGCAAATACCAATATGGTTGTCTGAACATTACGCTTCTGACTACCGATGAGTTAAAGATATTCTCATCAGTTTGGTAGGGTATTTCTCCCGGTAAATGACCTACAGCTCATGGTCAATTTTCGACTGTTTACAGGATGTTTACTCTTGAGCAAAATGTTGTGCAAATAAATCTAATGCCATTAAAAAATGATGGGCAACTAAATTACCAGTAGAAACAAAAAATAGATAGCGAATAAACGAAGGTAAATCTGAGCAATTGTCAAGAGAATTGACAATTCGCTACAAAACTATCGGTTTATTTGCCCAGATGTTCAAACAATCGTTAGAATAGTCATTACTAAGCGTGCGCAATTACAGATTGCGCAGATACGTTTGATAGTGAAAGAGCAAGATCGCGGTCTCTTGGGGAGGAGACATCGATGAAAGCAAATTCAGACAAATCTAAGCAGAGTAATAAAGCGACGCGCCGTGTGCTGGCAGGCGTTTTGTGCGGAGCCTCCGTGTTGAGCCTGGTACTGTCGCTCGTCATGCCTCCAATCTCGCAGGCCATTGCCAACGATGCCCAGACGGTTTCTGCCGAGGAACCGTAACGGCGGGTGGTTCCTCAACTGAGTCTACTGATGTAGGAAACACCAACAACGGGGATACCGAAAAGCTGAATAGTGGCGAGGCTGAGAATGACGCGAGCGAGGACACCGTCGCAGCAGACTCGACTGCTGATGGCTCGGAAGTCAAGGGTGCCGAGCAGCCTGCCGAAGACGACACTAATGATGAAGACGCAATCGCGCCTGCTACAGAGAATGAATCAGATTATGAAATTCGCAACGCGGCAGAGCTGAGCTCAAAGCTCCTTAACAAGGAACTGCGTGATGGAGACGGCGTTGCTACTTTTAAGCTTACGGCCGATATCGACTATAACGATGAGATTAGGCTCGAACAGTCCAGCGACAATCTCATCAATATCACCTTGAACTTAAATGGTCACAAGATAAAGCAGGATAGTGCTGGCAAGCCTCTGTTTGATATTGCTAAGGGCGCGACGCTTACGGTCGTGGACGACGTGGACTCTGGGTACATTTTGGAGAATGTTGTCGACGGCCAGCAGCTGCAAGATAAGGACGAGCATCTGACGCCTGACAATTATGGCAAGACGGCAAAGATGTCTTATGACGATAATGGCATTCCGACTGACCTTACCTATTACGTAACCGAATCGACTGCAAGTGGTGCAGGTACCACCGAGAAGATCTATGAGCACACGGCGACTATTCAGGGCGCAATTGTTGGAGTCACCAAGAACTCCACGATGAGGCTCATTAACGTTTACCAACATGGCACGTTTAACCTCGTAAGTGGCGCTATTACGCAGAAAAAGGGCTGCAAAGTCGGCAGCCTCATCTATGCCGAGAACGGCTCTACCGTCAATATGAGCGGTGGCTACGTTTGCGGTGCAACCTCTACGAGCCGTGGCGCAGGCATCGAACTTGGCGTCCAGGAGAACAAAGGTGCCACACTCAAGCTCACCGGGGGCGTGATCGCGGGCAACTGCGCTCCTAGTGGCGGCGGTGTATATGCCAATGGGGCTGCAGTCACGGTGACCGGTGGCATAATCTCCGGTAATAGCACACTCGACGTGGGACTCGGTGGCGGCATTATGGCCGAGGGCGGCATCGTGACCGTTTCTGGTGGCTATATCACGAATAATAGAATGGTTAAATTCTGCAATACAGAGGGCTCGGGTTGCCACGGTGGAGCTGGGCTTGCTGCCCATAAAGGCGCCCATGTCACCATTTCCGATGGCCAGATTACTGGCAATTATTCTGATGAAGCCGGTGGCGGCGTTTACGTTACCGATCAAGGGCGAGACGATTCTCGCAAGGATACGGCATGGCTCAAGATTACGGGAGGAATTATTGCCTCTAACGTGAGCTTCCGATCTGAGGGTGCTGGCATTCGAGTGGGCCAGAAGGTTGACGCGATGATTGGCGACACTCTAGACAACAACGGCACTCCAGGCAGCAAAGTCTACATCACTAATAACCGCTGCATGTCTCGCTTTGACTGGGGCGGAGGCGGTGTCTTCGTCCAGGGCGATTCGAATACCGCAGATAATGCGGGCAGGCTATTTGTCTATTACTCCTATATAAGCAGCAATACCGCTGGCGGCTATGGCGGTGGCGTTGCAGTCTGCCCGACGGGCAAGACGTTGGTAACGAACACTAAGGGCACGGCAATCTTTGGTAATTCGTCTGCTGGCAAAGACCAAAATTTCAAAGAATACAATCGGGCAGATGGCAGTGGTAATGATGGTACGCCCCATCTTTCAGGTGGTGGTATTGCTGATACTAATAAGACTGAAGATAGAGAGGCATACGGTTCGCCCACGTTCCGCGAGTCCGGTCATGCCGATTTCTTCCTCGCAGCGCGGGATCACGCAACGCCGGTCGCAGTGGTAACCGGTAAGATGCTCGGCGGTGGAGACGCCCAGTACTCGGGAAGCATCGAACTTAAAGAAGCTATCACCATCCCCGCCAACGGTGCTGTTGGGGTAAAAAATAGCATCGGCCTGACCTCGGGTGTCGAGGCCACGGATAAAGCGGCGACTGACGCACAGGATAATGCGACAACTTTCATCACGGGCAACTATTCCTGGGACCATGGTGGCGGCATCATGTCGAATGGTGATCTGTACTTGGGTCAGCCAACGGACGCGTATGTCTACCCAAGCCTTAAGGCGACCAAGGAGCTAATCGATTCGCAGACTGGTAAGAAAAAACCACTCACTAAGAATGAGTTCACCTTTAAGGTCTACCGCAAGGATTCGAAAGATCCTTTCGCGAATGGGACATTCGATCGCGGCGTTTGCACTGAGGTAGGAAATGCAGGTAATGATGCAAACGGCAACATCACGTTTAACCTTGGTGACCAGTCTGCTCCGAGCAGTTCGGCTGGCGAGATTACATACTACCTGGTTGAAGATGCTGGTAATGATCCCTACATCAAGTACGACCCTGCTGTGTATGAGATTGTGGGGACGCTCAAGGATAACGTGACTGAACTTATGTCTGTTCCGACGCCGAATGACAAGTACGAGCTTAAACCTCTCAGCGTTCATAACTACACGCTTATAAACACGAGTGTGACTAAATACTCCGGAGGTTCAACTAAATCGCTGGGCACTCTGCATGATGACGGCCAAGGCTATTATTCGATTGTCAACTCCGATGGATCAAAGACCTTCACCAACACGTACACTTCGTACACCTCCAGCGGCTCTTGGAAACCTCAGGTGACCAAGGAGGTCGACGGCGGCGAGATGAAGAAGTTCAAGTTCGAACTTGCGAACGACGAGAACTTCACCAATCCGGAAACGGTAACAGTCGATCCGTCGAAAGCTACAACCGACGAAAACGGCAACGAGACTGTGCCGGTCAAATTCGAGACGAAGGACTATGAGCTCAAGGACCTTGAAAATGGATCCAAGACCTTCACGTACTATGTGCGCGAGGAGAACGAAAGCTCGACCTATCCGCATTACAAGTTTGATCAGTCGGTCTATAGGTTCAATGTTGTGGCAACGGATAACACCAAAGGAGGAATCGACTGTGCGGTGACCTACAGGAAGGGATACGTTAACTCCGAAGGCAAGTGGATAAACGACGATACCACTGACCACGACCTCACCGACACCCCCACTTTCACCAACACCTACTCCACCTCTTTGCCCCTTTCTGGTATGTCGGGCGTCACTCTGACGTACCTTGCCGGCGCGGCGGTGCTTTGCGCTGCTGCGGCCTGGATGCACATTCGTCGCAAGGCGAATGTGAAGGGAGGCGAGCGTCGTGAATAAGAAAGTTTGCTCCTTCCCGATCTTGTTTGCGCTGCTTGCCCTCCTGATCGGCACCTGCGCGGTTGTGTTCCCCGCTTCCGCGCAGGCCGCGCCGACCTCGACCGGTTCCATCACGGTGAGCGGCACCGTGGCGAGCAGCTACGACGCCTACCAGATCTTTAGCGCCAACGTCGTCGACGGCGACAGTGACGCCAAGATCGCCACCGACCTCGCCTGGGCAAACGACGCCGCGCGCGACGCCGTCCTGCCCGTGCTGCACAGCGCCGGCATGCCCAATTCCCAGACCACCGCGCAGGAAGCTGCCGAGTGGCTCAAC
>CABUTP010000083.1 GCA_902494545.1 uncultured Collinsella sp.
GTACCCGGAAAACGAGAAATCGAACAAAATGGGGAACGAGGGCATCCAGCACGTGAACTTATTGCCGCCGATGCCGGGAAACGCCGCTGGGAAATCAAACGGAGTGACCTCTTGGTCCATGGTAGTGGGGACGATAGTGGTCGAGCCCGATTCCGCCTTTGCGGCCGGCGCGGTGACAACGGCCATGGGGGATGAGAGCGTGTAGGTTTTGCCCTGATAGTCGAGCACAAAGCGCAGCTTGCATCCTTCCTCCAGAAGGCTCGACGCTGCATCGAGGAACGTGTCTTCGAGCGTGAACGTCGCCAGATTATCCGAACCCGATGCACTGGCCTTGGCTTGGCCAATTTGCGTGACGGTTTCGGGCGAGCTACCCGTGGCGGGCATTACCTTGTTGATGCACAGCGTTGCCTGTCCACCCTGCGGCAGATGGGCCTGCACGGTAAAAGCGTGCGTGTTGGGCTGGTCGTTTGCTGCTTCGTCCGCTGGCATTGCCATGAACGTAGCGTCGGCGTACTGGATGTCCCATTCGTCGAATGTGAGCTGGCGGAAGTACGGCTCGCCGTCGGAAAGCGGACGCGTGGGCGCGGTTATGGCGGTGCCACCCTGAATACGCGCGAGGGGAATCTCGACATCGCGGTAGCCTGCCATGTTAATGGAGATGCCGCCGTTAAAGTCGTACGCGTCGAGAAGCGTCGCCTCGTCCACGTAGCCTTCCGAAAGCGGCGCGACCTCAAAGATGGCCGTGCCTTCGTCATCGGTAGTGGCGGTGAGCTGCTTGCCTGCGGCATAGCGCGACGTGAGCGTGACCTGGGCACCCGCGATGGGGTTCATCTTGTTGGCGACATCGACCACGACCACGCCGAACATGGTGCGCGAAAGCACCAGGACCTTGAAGGGGTCTTCTTCGTCGGCATAGGCTTCGGTGGGCGCGAACGGCAATATGAAGGCGTTTGCGCTTCCCGGCACGCGCGGCAACATAATGCTCGCTAACGAGGACGCTCCGGCGACAAGTAACGAACGGCGATCAAGCATCTTGGGCTCCCATCCCGCAAGTATCGGTGGAAATAATCCAATTTTGCGAGAAGGCGCCCCGTGGCGGTAGTGCCGTTCAAGGGTCAAAATGTCCAAATTGAGCGCGCGAAAGCGTCAGGCCCCCGGGGCGCTTTCGATATGCTGGGTAGTCTGGCCTCTAGCGCAACATGTGGGCAACCAGCTCGGCGCGAGTTCCGATACCAAGCTTGGCATACACTCCTGATAGGCGGTTTTTGACGGTGCCCGGCGATACTCCCATATGGCGTGCGATTTCGGCGTTGGTCCACCCACGACAGGCGAGCATGGCCATGGTGAATTCTGTGGTCGTTAGATTGTCGGCTACGTCCTCGCCCGAATCGGGGTTGTGGATGCGTCGCCAGCCGTAGCTGAATCGATACGTGATCTCGATGATGCGTGCGAAATCGTCAGGGTATTGCGATTTTAGGCATGCCTCGATGAGTCCCTGCAAAAGGCCGTGGTGCTCGCCAATGAGCTCGATAAGGCCGTCGGGGCGCGCAATGTTCCAAGCGGCTCCGAAGTGCGTTTTTGCGGCGTCGACGTCTTTGAGACTCATGCATGCCATGGAAGCTGCCAGGTGCAGGAACAGCTCTGAGATGGGATAACTTCCCTGTTTCATGATCAGGGCGTTTTCCGCCATGCCCAGACTGCGGCCATATTCGCCGCGCAGGTACAGGGCATGCGCCATCACGTAGCTGGCGAACAGGCGCAGGCCTTCGGGCAGATGCGCCGCAAGTGGATAAAACTCTTCGGCGGAATGCGGGGAAGGTAAGTGCAGCAGGACGCTCGCGGCGGAGGCGAACAGGATATGCATGGCGTGGACGGCAGGCGATTCCTCGTCAGGTGGCGTATCGAGGACGCCCGCAAGGCAACGGCGGGCATCGGCGATACGGTTGAGCGATAGACTGGCATATCCGCAGATAAAGCATGCGGAATAGCGCAATGCGGGGTCGGTGGCGTCAAGATGGGGGCGTGCTGTCTCGGCGGCGAGCGTGGCCTGACCGCGAAAGTACAGCGCTTCTGCCGTGGCGATGGTGTGCGAATCGGGGTCGGAAATGCCTGCAACCGCAGCGTCAATCTGCCCCGGCACAAAGGCAGTGCACATCAACGGCATGGGAATGCGCGGGTAGCCATCGCAGTCCATCTTCCATCTCCCATCAGGTGGCAACAATGCAGCAATTGTACTCCTGTTGCTCGGGACTGGAATTTGTGGGTATCGCCTACGATTATGCCGAACGTATAAAGGAAGAGTCTATTGTCGATGCTCCCAAGGTGGCTACCGAAGCCTAGCTGACCTCGACATTCGGAAAAATTGCCACCCCTGTAAAAAACTCTGCCGCAGCGATGGGAAACGCATCTTCTGGGCATTCTGTCGTCTCCAGCCAGCGCTGGACTGCTGCTGTCGCCTGCGCGTTGGCGAGCGGGGCGTGGGGACCGTCCGGCGACCAGCGGTGACGGGCGAGCCCTGCCGCGTGCGTGGGCCTCCATCGGCGTAGACCCATGACCCGCATGGCATCGGAGAGGTCCACCATGGCGTTCAGGACCTTACCGTCCGGCACGTCCAGCCTAGCGGCTCTCTTGAACCCGAGGTCGAAGAGGACGTTGTACAAGGCATATGGGGCCGAGCGGAAGTGGATCAAAAGAGCGTTACTTGACGTTTCATGCATAATGCCAACCGCCCCGCGACATCACGTTCGCAGCGCGCAGGGGCCGGAGAATCTTCACGATGAGAGTTGACGTCTAATACCTTGCATCGTATAGTGTGTATAGCATAGTATATGACGAGAGGAGGTGTGCGGATGGAGGCACAGATGAAGCGCGGCTTCCTGGAGGCCTGCGTGCTCGCGGCCGTCTCCGGCGAGGAGTCCTACGGCTATCAGATCGTGAAGGACGTACCGGCGAGCATGGGGCTCACGGAGTCGACGCTCTACCCGCTGCTCAAGCGCCTGGAGAAGGCCGGGTGCATCACGGCGCGCTCCGCCGAGCACAACGGGCGGCTGCGCCGGTATTACCGCATCACGGACGACGGGCGAGCGCGCATCGAGGAGTTCCTGGCCGAGTGGCCGTCCGTACGGGAGATTTACGCATACGTTGAGGGGGCGCACCATGACGCGCGATGAGTTCCTGGGCCGGTTGGGCGAGCTGCTCGCCTGCCTGCCGGCCGAGCAGGTGGAGGAGACCAAAGCGTTCTATGCGGAGGCCATCGCCGACCGCATGGAGGACGGTATGAGCGAGGAGGAGGCCGTGGCCGCCATGGGCGCCCCCGGCGAGGTTGCCGAGGCCACGCTCGACGACCTGCCCGCCGTGCCGCGCGCGATCGCGAGGACGCGCCGGCGCGGCACCGCGCTGCTGTGGGTGCTGGCCATCGTGGGCTCCCCGGTGTGGGTGCCGCTGCTCGCCGCCTTCGCCGCCGTGGCCGTCACGGTCTATATCTGCATCTGGCTGCTGGCGCTCTGTGTGTGGATCGTCGCGGCGGCACTCGGGGGCGTGGGAGTAGTTGAGCTCCTGCTTGCCGTAAGCGGCGTCACCATCGGCCACTTCCCGTACGCCCTCGCCTCGGCGGGCGTGGGGCTCGGCCTCGTCGGCGTGGCGCTCTTCGTTGGTGCTGGCGCTTGGGCCGCCTCAAAACAAATTGCGCGCCTCTCGGCGCTCTGGGCGAGGAAGGCCGCCTCGCCCTTCTGGAAGGGTAGAGGCGAGAAGGGCGGCGTTGCCGCGCATCTCGCGGCGTAGAAAGGAGTGAGTACCATGACCAGCGCGAAGAAGATCTACCTCGCCGTGGCGGGCGGGCTCGTTGCCGCGGGTGTTGTCCTCGCGGGCATTGGCTTTATCGCTTCGGGTTTCGACCCGGCCGTGTTCACAACCCAAATCGACACGCGCGACAGCACCATCGTGCTCGGCGGCGTCGATGTGGACGACCCGACGGGCCTCCCCCTCATCGAGCAGCTCGCCGGAATCGGCGAGGTCGACACCTCCGGCATCACCGCGTCCGAGTCCCCTGCTGCCCCGGAGGCGCCCACCGCTCCCTAAGCATAGCGCACCCGGCGCCAGCCCGGGTGGGGCGAGCGGCAGTGACGAGCGCGCCTCGCGGACCCGGTTCTCGATCTCGCGCGGTGTGGACCTCGCGAGCCTGCGCGGGCGGCTACTGCGGTCGGACATGGGCTCTCCGGACCTGCTGCGGCGCAGCCACTTGCTCGCCGTCTGGCGGCTGACGCCCATCTGACGCGCGGTCTCGGCGACGCCGAGGCCGGACTCTATGCGCGAGACGAGCGTCTCGCGCCCCCTCGGGGTGAGCCTTGCGTTAGGATGTTGCTCCATGGGAGGGCTCCTCTGCTGTTCGTCTAGACAACTCACAGCATGTGGGAGCCCTCCCTATTTGTCACTACCCAGGTGTAAACAACCTATTGGCACAGAACAGCTAGAACAACCGATGCCGCCTCACTGCGCCGAGAAACCCCCGGCGCCGTGAGGCGGGCGGCGGAGTGAGCCAACAGCAAAGCCATGCCGCTATTAGTAGCCTGTCGCCAGCAATCTGCAAGTCACTAGCACCCCACAGCCGTGCCGGCAGCATCCCTTGGTCGCCATATCAGCCGCACGGTATAATCTATCCATCGATATATTGGTTGAACCATGGTGTCTCTGCTGTGACCATAAACCTCCGCAAGACGCTAGGACCTTGTTCTAAGGAGATCTGGTGGAGAAAGGTCAAGAGAACCCACCACAAGACCAGGCGCTTGCCCATAGAGTCAGGTGGGCTGACCTCGACAGCGTATTCGAGCACATGGGCGACAATACTAGCGTTGGAGAGGCAAGTAACGGCATCCACCTCATAAATGACCGGGAGCACGTCGCCGTGCGCCAGGACCACGAGGTTCGCATCCCCAATGAATACCTGCAGGAATCATACGTCGGACAGCGCGACAGCGACCTGAGAAAAGCAAGGGAGATGCTCCTTCAGGCCAAGCAGGAGCGCCCTTCCTACAAACCTGACATCCTTTTAGGTCTTGCGACAACGTTCCTGGGCTGGTTTCTCGGGGGTTTGTCGTCATCTGTCAATCTCGCATCTTTGCCCGGCATCTTGATGCTCTGCGTAGCACCGTGTGGCGCAGTAGGACTCTTTGTCGCTTTTATCTTTATCCGAAAAGAAGAGAAGCAGGGCAAATCTGATCTGGCCGAGCGCGTCCTAGAACACCTGGCGGATCCCGATGACAAGGAGACCAAGACCGATGAACATTAATGATACGAGCACGCAGCTGCTCTTTACCACGGTCCCCATCGTGGGCATTACTACCGAAGGCACGGGCGTCTCGGGTACAGGATTCTTCTTTTCCTATGACCTTGAAGACGGGCGAAAAGTGCCCCTGCTCATTACCAACCACCATGTCCTCAAGGATGTGATTCAGGGTCGCTTCGTCATCAATCTAGCCGAAGGTGACGCCCCGTCACGCGAGACCATCAGCGTGAACTTCGACAAGTCATTCATCGAGGGGAAGAAGCTCGGGGAGCTCGACTTGGTTGCGATGCCGGTGGCCCCTGTTCTCAGCATGCTTGAAGAAAACGGGAAGAGGCCCTTCTACCGATCCATCGACTCTGGACTCATCCCGAAGAAGAGTGTGCTGGACAATTTGGCGGCGCTCGAGCAAATCACCTTTATCGGATACCCCAGCGGGCTCTATGACGACTACAACAAGACCCCCCTCATCAGGCAAGGCTGGACTTCCACGCCCGCTTGGAACGACTACAAGGGTAAGCGCGAGTTCCTCGTTGACGCATCTGTATTCGAGGGCTCCAGCGGCAGTCCCGCCTTCATCCTCAACCAGGGCAGCTATCCCACGACCGACGGAATTGCCATCGGCTCCAGGCTGCTGTTCATGGGCGTAATCACTCAGACGATTACGAAGGAGAAGAGTGAGCACCTCGATTTAGGTACAGTCATCAGAAGCGACGCGATGCTCGACAAGCTCAAACCTTTCGTGGAAGGTCTACTGTAGCTAAGAGCACCGTCAAAAGCAGTGACGCCCCTTTGCTCCTTTCCCTAGGATGAGGTGACTGGGCTCGGCATGCTGGTTGACATCTGGTTCCCCAACGGCTCATAGTACAGGCACATGGAAAGCCTTTGGGTTTTGTAAGGGCGGGACCCACTGGGCCTCGTTCTAGTTTTACTGTTCGGTTAACGCTGCAGATCGTTTTGGAAGGCTTACGAGCATGGTGGTCCCGTTCTCGGAACTTTCTTCGACCTCTACCGTGCCACCGTGAAGCGCTGCAATCTCCCAAACGAGCGCTAGTCCGAGTCCTGCGCCGCCGTATGCCCTGCTGCGGGATTTGTCTAGACGAAAGAACGGCTGGAAGATGCTCTCTCGGTACTGCTTGGGTATTCCCGGGCCCTCATCTTTGACTCGCAGGAGTACGTGGCTGTCGCTGTCGCTGATGGAGACATTGACAGTCGAGCCGGAGCGGCTGTAACGGATGGCGTTTTCGACCAGATTAAACACCAGCCGATAGAGGAGCGTATCACTTCCGATTGCCAAAGCGTCTCCGGTGCAATCGAGGGTTACGTCCTTATTTTCGGCAAGTGGCGCAAGGTCGGCGAGGACCTCTTCGGACAAGGGACCAAGTTCAACATCGTCATCGCAAGGAACGCTGCGGAGCTCACTCATCTCGAGCAATACCTTGGTCATCCGCGACATCCGCTCGGTTTGTTCTTGAAGCAGGTCGAGCAGCTCGGCTGTTTCGGGTTGCAGACCGGAGTGCTCGGAGATGAATAGTTCAATCTGTGCTTGCATAAGGGCGAGCGGGGTGCGCAGCTCGTGTGCGGCGTTGCCGGTAAACTGACGCTGTGCAGAGAACCCTTCGCCAAGAC
>CABUTP010000084.1 GCA_902494545.1 uncultured Collinsella sp.
AGCGCACGGAACACGATAGAAGCGGCAAACGGCAGCACGAAGGCCATGTTAAAGCAGTTGGCCCCAAAGGACAGGACGCCGCCGTCGCCAAACAGTAGCGCCTGCAGCGCCAGAGCAACCGAAACCGCAATGGCCGCGGCCTCCGGGCCCAGCAACAGCGCAATGAGCGCGCCGCCAACGGCGTGACCCGTGGTACCGCCGGGCAGCGGCACGTTGAACATCATGAGCAAGAAGGAGAATGCGGCGCAGATGCCCAGAAAGGCCATGTGCTCGCGATCGAGCGTGGCGCGTACCTTCTTGATGCAGTGAACCCATACGGGCACCATCGCCACCGCCATGACGGCATCGGTCTGCGGGGACAGGTAGTTGTCTGGAATGTGCATGTACGCCTCCCGGTTATCGGCGCACGGAATTGCAACGCCGCTTAAATCACCTTGCCAGTGTTACGTATTGTCAGATTCGTAACACGCCGCGGGCTATCATAGCAAAACGGCGCGCTGCCGACAAAGCAGCACGCCGTTATGTAATGCGCGTGTCATATATGAAGGCTCAACAGTGCCTTATATCGAGCATAGCGGTCACGTAGGACTCGGCGGCAACCACCGCTGACCCATACCCCGGCGCAAGCCCTAGCCGCGGACCTCGCCGTTTACGCCCTTGCACACCTTGGTGACGATCTTCTGGTGCGCCTTCTCGACCTCTTCGCTGGTGAGCGTGTGGTCGTCGGAGCGATACGTAAGCGCAAAGGCCATGGACTTCTTGCCCACGCCCACGCGGACCGGATCGCGGTAGACGTCGAACAGGCGCACGCCCTCGAGCAGCTTGCCGCCGGCGCTGGTAATACGGCGCTCAAGATCCTCGCAGGTCACGGAGTTATCGACCACGATAGCCAGGTCGTGCTCAACGGCAGGGTACTGCGAGAACTCGCGGTAGTTCTCCTGATTGCGGGCGCCCTTGATCAGCTTGTCCAGATCGAGCTCAAAGGCAACGACGACCTCATCGATGCCCATCGCCTCGCGCGCCTCGGGGTGGATCTCGCCGACCCAGCCCAGCACGGTGCCGCCGGACAGAACCTCGGCCGCACGACCCGGCTGCAAGAAAGCGTAGCCCTCGCCCTCGACGGGACGGAAGCGAACCTTCTCGATGCGCAGCTGGGCAAGCAGCTCCTCGACAATGCCCTTGCCAAAGAAGAAGCGCAGCTTGCGGTACTTCATGTTCCAGGACTGCTCGCTCCACTGGCCCGAGAGCACGCCCGCCACGGACTTGGTCTCCTTGGGCAGGCTGGCGTTCTCGCGACCGTGGAACAGGCTGCCGACCTCGTACAGGTGCACATTGGGCGTACCGTGCGCCTCGTTGTAGGCCACGGACTGCAGCAGGCCCGGCAGCAGCGAACGACGCATCTCGGTCTGCTCGGCTACCAGCGGGTTCATGAGCACCACGGGGCAACCGCGACCCTCGGTGGACATACCGATCTTCTCCAGGTCGCCCGGGGCGGCAAAGCCGAAAGTCGTGGTCTCGTTGAGGCCGCAGGCGCGCAGGATCTCGCCGACCTTGCGGGTGAGCTTCTGCTCGCGGGTCAGGCCGCCGATGTGATTCTTGGCAGCCGGGATGGTCGCCGTCACGCGGCCCATGCCCCACAGGCGCAGGACCTCCTCGATCAGGTCGATCTCGCGCGGCAGGTCGGGACGGAAGCTCGGCGGGGTAACCATAAAGTCCTCGCCGTCGCGCTCGACGATGCAGCCCAGACGGGTGAGCGAACGCTCGATAAAGTCGGGCTCGATGTCGGCACCGCAGATAGCATGCACGCGGGCCAGGCGCAGTTTAATGCTGTCGATGGTCTTGGGCGCGGGGAAAACGTCGACATAGCCGGGAGCAACCTCGCCGCCGGCGATCTCCTCGATGAGCGCGCAGGTAACGTTGGCGACATCCACGCAGCCGGTCTCGTCGACCTGGCGCTCAAAGCGAATGGAGGCATCGGAGATCAGCGACAGATCGCGGCTGGTGTGCGAGGTGCGACCGGCGTTGAAGCAGGCACTCTCGACCATCACATCGACGGTGTCGTCCTCGATCTCGGAATCCATGCCGCCCATAACGCCGGCCAGAGCCACAGGGCGCTCGCCGTCGGTGATGAGGCCCATGCCGGCGTCAAGCGTGCGCTCCTCGCCGTCGAGCGTCGTGAACTTCTCGTCCTGCTGGGCGGCGCGAACCACCACGCGGCGATGGCCCTCGCGCTCGGCAAAGGTGTCCAGGTCAAAGGCGTGCAGCGGCTGACCGGTGAGCATCATCACGTAGTTGGTGATGTCGACGATGTTGTTGTGCGGGCGCACGCCCAGGGCATTAAGGCGCTTGACCATCCAGTCGGGCGACGGACCGACCTTCACGTTGCGCACGATGCGGGCGACGTAGCGGTCGCACAGGCCCTCGTCGGCAATCTCGACCGAAAGCTCGTCGTCGGTCGCGCGGCCGGTCTCGGCCTTGATGGCAGGCAGCTCAACGTGGAAATCGCGGTCGAAGATGGCGCCGGTCTCACGGGCCATGCCGATCATGGACAGGCAATCGGGACGGTTGGGCGTGATCTCGCAGTCGAGCACGGTGTCGCTCGAGCCCACATACTCGGCAAACGGCATGCCACAGGGCGCGTCCTCGGGCAGGATCATGATGCCGGAGTGGTCGCCGCCCAGGCCGAGCTCGCGCGCGGAGCAGTTCATGCCCATGGACACGACGCCGCGAAGCTTGCTCTTCTTGATCTTGACGTCACCGGGCAGGACAGCGCCAATCATGGCCGTGACGATGTGGTCGCCGGCCTCGAAGTTCTGCGCGCCGCAGACGATCTGCAGCGGAGCGGGGTTGCCGTCGGCGTCGAGATTCTTGTCGCCCACATCGACCGAGCACACATACATGTGGTCGCTATCGGGGTGCGGGGTCTTGGTGAGCACCTTGGCGGTCACCACGTGGTCGAAGGACTCGCCCACGGTGTCGATCGCCTCAACCTCGGTGCCGGTACGGATATATTCGTCCGAAAGGGTCTTGGGATCCTCCGGAATATCGATCATGGTCTTGAGCCAGTCGTAAGAAACGCGCATCTAACTGGTCTCCTTTCATAAATGCGGCTTTGAGCCGGAAACTGTAACTAAGAAGAAAGCGTTCTAGAACTGGTTCAAGAACCTCATGTCACCAGTCATCAACGTGCGCAGGTCGGGCAGGTCGTAGCGCAGGGCCGCGACACGCTCGGCGCCAATACCAAAGGCGAAGCCGGTGTACTTCTCGGGGTCGATGCCGCAGTTGATCAGGACGTTGGGGTCGACCATGCCGCAGCCCAGAATCTCGATCCAGCCGCTGTGCTTGCAGAAGTTGCAGCCCTTGCCGCCGCACACGTGGCAGCTCACGTCCACCTCGCAGGAAGGCTCGGTGAAGGGGAAGAAGTGCGGGCGGTAACGCGTCTTGCGATCCTCGCCAAACATGCACTTAACAAAGTAGTCGAGCGTGCCCTTAAGATCGCCAAAGGTGATGCCCTCGTCGACGACCAGGCCCTCGATCTGGTTGAACTGCGGCAGGTGGCAGGCGTCGGCCGTGTCGGGACGATAGACGGTGCCCGGGCAGATCATGTAGATGGGCGGCTTTTGCGACTCCATGGTGTGGATCTGCACGCCCGAGGTCTGGGTGCGCAGCAGCACGTCGGACTCGCCGTGGGCGTGAGCCTCGGGGTGCGCGACGCTGCCGGGGTTGTTGTCGACCACATAGAATGTGTCGCGGGCCGAGCGGCTCGGGTGATCCATGGGGGCATTGAGCGCGGTGAAGTTGTAGTAGGAGGTGTCGACCATGGGGCCGGACTCGACGGTGTAGCCGATGCCGCAAAAGATGTCCTCGGCCTCCTCGATGATCTGCTTGATCAGGTGCTGGTGACCGATCTGCGGACGGATGCCCGGCAGCGTGATGTCGACGGCGTCGTGCTCCAGTGCGTGCTTGAGGGCGGCTGCCTTCATCTCGGTCGTGCGCTCGTCGAGCATGCCCTCGATCAGCTGGCGCATCTCGTTGGCGCGCTTGCCCATCACGGGACGATCCTCGGGGGCGAGCTTGCCCATCATGCGCATCAGGCCGGTGATGCGGCCCTTGCGGCCGAGCAGCTCAACGCGCGCGGCCTCGAGCTTTGCGGCGTCGTCGGCGCCTGCGACGAGCTCCTTGGCCTCTTCCTCGAGTTTGACCAGATCATCAATCAGACTCATGTCTTCCCTTTCGTCTCTCGCGCTCCCCGCTTGCCGAGGCGGCTGCCGCCGTCTGACGTTGCGAAAACGCGGCCCGGTTCGGTAACAAAAAAACCGCCCTCGGGCATGTGCATTGCCCAAGGACGGTTGAATTCCGCGGTACCACCTTGTTTGACCCGGCGGATGTCTGGCCCGCCGTGCCCACTCTGTGCCCCTTGTCGCGAGGCTCACGGCTTCCCTACTGGGGACATCGCCGCCACTGGCCGCGCGCCCGTTGAGGTCGCTGCTCGGGAGTGAACGCTTGGCCCTTGCCGCCGCAGGAAGGCTTGCAGCCCATGACCTTCCCTCTCTTGCCGGCGACGCGGCGGGCAAAACCCTCTCCGTCAACGCATTGGGCTACAGGATACCACATTGTTTGGTTGTATCGCCGCGTTCCGTTTTGTTCATGCTGGGTACAAGGCAGGTAGCTGTGCAAACTGGCCGTGCGCCCATCCGTGGCGCTCGGCTCGCGAGATCAAGGATATGGTATGGGAAAGAAGCACGATAAGAAGGCCGAGCCCGCAGCGGGCAAGACGCCCAAAGGCATGAAGGTCGATAAGGCCGTCAAAAAATTCCGCAAGCTCGAGGGCAAGCTGTGGACCCGCGAGTACCTGCTCAAGATTGCCGAGTTTGACGGCGCGACCATTGCCCCCGCCAACGGCGCCGCAGCGCGCGCCGACGCCATGGGCACCCTTGCCGGCGAGCACCATAAGCTCCTGACCAGCGAAAAGTCTGTCGAACTTGTGCGCTCGCTAGCACGCGAGACCGTCGCCGGCGGCAAGATCGACGACCCGCAGCTGCTCGACGAGATCCGCGTGCTCGGCCGCGACCAGCGCGAAGCGAGCGTCATTCCCACCGAGGAGGCCGAGGCCTGGACCAGGCTCACCTGCGAGGCCGACGCCGTGTGGCACAAGGCCAAGACGGCCAATGACTGGGCGAGCTTTGAGCCCTATGTGGATAGAATCGTCGGCCAGCTTAAGCATCAGGCCGAGCTAATGGACCCCAAGCGCGACCCATACGATGTTTGGCTCGACCAGTACGAGCGCGGCCTTTCCGCCAAGAGCTTCGATGCGTTTTGCGATGAGGTCAAGGCGACGGTCGTGCCGCTCGTGCACGCCATCGGCGAGCGCGGCCAGCAGCCCGCTGCCGACTTTTTGCACGCCCGCGTGCCCGAGGCCGCCCAGCGCGCCATGAGCTTCGACCTTATGAAGCTCGTCGGCCTGGGCCTGGACGACACCACGCTTGCCTTTACCGAGCACCCGTTTAGCGAGGGCTTTGCCGTGGGCGACGCGCGCATCGCGACGCACATCTACGAGGACGACTGCATCTCCAACGTCTACAGCATCATCCACGAGGCGGGACACGCCATGTACGAGCTGGGCGTCAATCCCGCCTATGCGCGCACCTGTCTTGAGGGCGGCACCTCCATGGGCATCCACGAGAGCCAGAGCCGCTTTTTCGAGAACACCGTGGGTCGCAGCCGCGCCTTTATGGGCCCGCTGCTCGAGGTGCTGCGCCGTCACGCGCCCGAGGTCTATGGCAGTGTGGACGAGGATACGCTCTACCATGCCGTGAACATCGCACGGCCGTCGCTGATCCGCACCGAGGCGGACGAGCTCACTTATCCGCTGCACGTTATGGTGCGCTACGAGATCGAGCGCATGCTGTTTGCCGGCGAGGCCACGGCCAAGGACATCCCCGCGCTTTGGAATCGCTTTATGGATGAGTACCTGGGCATTCCCGTTCCCGACGACACGCACGGCTGCCTGCAGGATACGCACTGGAGCGGTGGCTCGTTTGGCTACTTCCCCACCTATGCGCTGGGTAGCGCCTACGACGCTATGTTTGTGCCGGCCATGTGCCGCGACGGCGTCGACCTCAACGGCGCCTGTGCGAGCGGCGATTTGGCACCCGTCCGCGCCTGGCTGGGTGAGCACATTTGGCAGTGGGGCCGCGCCAAGGACGCACCGGAGCTCATTGAGGGCGCCTGCGGCATGGCGTTTGATGCCCGCTACTACTGCAGCTACCTGCAGGACAAGTTCACCACGCTCTACGAGCTGTAAGGCATAACCGACACGTCAACGCAAAGGGGGCGCCGCGGAACCAATCCGCGGCGCCCCCTTTTTTCACCCAATAACTAGGTACCCAATGACTAGTTCGTTGACGCTAATGTCTTGGCAACGTCGGCGAAAACGACCCTAAGCGAGCAAGGTGACGTGAAATGAAAGGGCGCTGACCTTCTGGTCGCACCCTTGAAATTGAACGTCAGATTGCCGCTTGGGGCCGTTTACAGCGTCGAGCAGTTACGCGGTTTGGTAAAACCGCGTAACTATAAAGCCTCGAGCGCGTTGGCGATGCGCTTCATGGCGGCATCGGCGGATGCTTGGTCGGGCGCCTCGGCCAGCACGCGGACAACCGACTCGGTTCCGCTCTTGCGCACGAGCACGCGGCCCTCGCCTGCCAGCGCAGCCTCGGCCTCGGCGATGGCGTTCTGCACGCCCATGTTCTCGAGCGCGGCGTCCTTATCCGCCACGTGCACGGCCACCTGCGCCTGCGGCAGCAGCCTACACGGAGCCGTGAGCTGCGAGAGCGTCTCGCGCTCGGCACGAATCACTTCCATCACGCGCAGCGAAGTCATAA
>CABUTP010000085.1 GCA_902494545.1 uncultured Collinsella sp.
ACCACCCTTAGTGGCCATACGGGCACGGAAGCCATGGGTCTTGGCACGCTTACGCTTATTAGGCTGATACGTACGCTTCATCTTAAGTTCCTCCTGCTGCATTTCGAGTGTCCGCGGGGGCGCGGACGCAGATATAGACACGTGAGCTTGAAGATTGTAGGGAAATCAATGTTCAAATGTCAAGAAATCAAAGGTAAAAGGTTGCAAAGAGTACACGGTTCCCCCATAAGCAGAATCGGCACTTGATGCAGCAGGCAACTTTTCACGAAATTTCATCGAGTTTTCAACAGGTCGTGTTGGAAATGTTGAGAACTTTTCGCCCGTTTTCCAAAGTTTTCAACAGGTTTTGAAAACTTGTCGAAAGATGAGAAACATTGCGCGGTGAGCTACTATTTGTTCAAAACCTTTTGAAAGATTGCGAGCGGCATGTCTGACGACTTCTACACCATGGTCGATTCCGGTGATCCGGCACCCGACAACGAGCACATCACCGGCGTGCGCGAAAAACGCAACGAGAGCGAGCAGGTCACCGCACAAGCACCGAAGGCCATGTATGCAGCGCGCATCGCGGTCTACGATGACATGCTGTCGACACCGCGTGTCATCGTCATCGAACCGCAAGACGTCCGTACCTACCTGGAAGAGACAACCAACACCGTCTACCAGTGCATGAAAGAGCAGGGGGGACGCATCTCGCTGATGGTTATCCGCGAGATTGTCGAAAACTTTATCCACGCTCATTTTGCAGAGCCCATCATCTCGATTCTCGACGGTGGCGATACCATCCGCTTTGCCGATCAGGGTCCGGGCATCGACGACAAAGAGCGTGCCTTCGATTTTGGCGTAACCAGTGCAAACAGCAAGATGAAACGGTATATCCGCGGCACCGGAGCCGGGTTTCCCATGGTGCAGGAGTACTTGGAAAACGCCGGCGGCGCCGTCTCCATCGAGGACAACATGGGCAACGGCACCGTCGTGACGGTAAGTCTGAACCCCAAGCGCGTGCAGGAAATCGAGCGTGCCGGCGGGCGCGGGGCAGCCGTGCGGCCCGAAACGGAGCAGCCGGCATATCCCATGCCGGGTGCCTTCACGCAGCAACCCGCAACGATGCAACAGGTGCAACAGCAAATGGCCCCCATGCAGCAGCCTGGCATGGCTCCCATGCAAGAGCCCCAGGCACCCTCGGGCGCGATTCCGCAGAACATACCCGATGCAAAGCCAGCGATGGGCCAGGATGTGGGAACCTTGCAGCAGATGGCGGGTGCATCGACTGCACAGCAGATATCCTATCAACCGAACCCACAAGGGTATCCGGCTCAATACGCGCCGCAAACGGGATATGCACAAGCATACCCCCAGCAATACCCGCTAGGATACCAGCAGCCGTACCAACAGATGCCCCAGGCGCAGTACAACCCATGGGCCCAGCAGATGCCTCCGCAGCCTTACCAACAGTGGCCTCAAAGTTTTCAACAGCAGCCGCTGCCCGTGCAGAGTTCTCAACAACCAGCAGCTCAAATGATGTATCCTAATGCGGCGAATCAATATGCACAGCCGCAGCAAAACGTATTTGTGAGCGAGCGCGGCGAAGCGGCACTGGGCTATCTGGCTCAAAACCAGGAGTGTGGCGCAACCGACCTGGCACGAGCGTTTGGAAACTCAGCGCCCACGTGGTCGCGAACGCTCAACGACTTGGCACAGGCCGGCTTGATAATCAAACATGGCCAGAAATATCATCTGACCGAAATAGGCAGCGCTCGCGTGCGAGCCCAAAGTTAAGGAGCGGGAGAAACAGTGGACGAGGAAGCAAGCATCATCCTGGGGGATGCCATCGCCTTTTGCCAGCGCGACGGCCAAGATGCACGCCTCATCAATATGCTGGGACAATCGCGCGCCGTGAGCTTAACCGAGGACACCTTGACGATTGAGGCCCCCTCACGATTTGCCATCGCTCAGCTCAAAAAGCATCAACCGACCATCGAGGCGTACCTAGAAGAGATCGCCTTTGCGCCGATCGCGCTCAGTATCGTGGCACCGCAAGGTGCCTCGGCAAATACGGCCCCGGTCACTCACCCGGTAGCGACCGCCACCGCAGCGGCAACGCCGGCGCCCGAGCCTCGACGCGACGATGTTTCCCGTGAAACCATGGCACCGCAGCCGACTGCTTCGGTCGCACCGGCGGTAGAGCCAGCCCCCTCGCCCATCCCGACCGCCACGCATATGCCCGTCGCACATGAGGCGACACCCGGCGAGGAATCGGGCATTGCAATCAAAAACACGTTGTCCGCCGACGATTTCCGCCGCATGATGACCCAAATGAACGGCAGACCGCCGGCGAAAAGCGCGAGTTCGTCCGCAGTGCCGGCAGCACCTTCGGCGGCGGCCACCGCGGCAGTCGAGAAAAACGCGGACGGGGCACCCCTCGCAGCGAATTCGAAATTCACGTTTGAAAACTTCGTCTTCGGACCGGAGAACAGCCTTGCCTACCGATCGGCGCTCAAATTCGCCATGCTTGCAGACACGCCCGGTACCTGCACGTCGCTGTTCATCTACGGCAAATCGGGCCTGGGCAAGACGCACCTGCTGCTTGCCATCAAAAATGAACTGGCAGAGAAATCGCCCGAGATCAAGGTGAAGTACGCCAACTCGCAGGCATATCTGGACGACTTGATGACGGAATTCGACCGCCAAAAGAAGAGCAACGCCCCCATTATGCAGGCGTACCACGGCGTCGACGTGCTTATCATCGATGACATCCAGAACATCATCGGCAAGCGCGCGAGCGTGGATTACTTCTTCCAGCTGATGGACGAATTTATCCGTAACAACAAGAAGGTCGTGATCGCCGCCGACCGCGCCCCCAAGGACCTTAATATGGACGAGCGCCTGACCAGTCGCTTTAATGCCGGTCTGCTGTGCCTGGTGGCGGAGCCCAGCTACGAGATGAAGTACAAGATTTTGCAGCGTTATTACGAGAACACGATCGCCGCCGCACCCGAGGCAGGCAACGACTCGCTGCTGGCGGCCTACGGGGGCGACGGCGGACATCTGACCGACGCGCACTTTAAACACATGGCCGAGGTCTCGGGCACCAACATCCGCGAACTCGAGAGCTTTTGCGAGCGTTGTGCCGGCGAAGCGGGTGATCGCGAGCGCGAGGGCGGGGAGCTCACCTTTGACGACATCGACGCCATCGCCAACCAGTACTTCGACACATCGGCCAAGAAGATCAATGTGCAGACGGTCCAGTCCGTCATCGAAGAGCAATACGGCGTGACGCACGAGGAACTCATCGGGCCTCGCCGCAACGCCAATATCGCCAAGGCGCGCCATATCGCTATCTACCTGGCGATCGAGATGTGCGAGATGACGACGACGGCCGTGGGCGCCGAGTTTGGCAACCGCAACCACTCGACCGTCAGCACGAGCTATAAAAAGGTTCAGAAGATGATTCAGGAAGACCGGACTGTTACCGAAGACCTCAAGTCACTGCGCGATAAAATTACACTGCGCTCGTAGGTAAATGGACACACCTGTTGAAAACTTGTCGAAACGGCGGTTATAAGGTGTCAAAAACTCGAGCCGCGGTGATGAAAAGTTTTGCGCAGGTTTTGAACGTGGAAAAAACACCCGGTTGCACACAGGTTCCTGTCGATTCTCTTTTTAGGGCTGACCTGCACTTTTAGGAGTAATCAACAGTTTCGTCAGTACTATTACTATTATTAAGATATTTATATCTATAGAAAGGTATTAAAAGATGAAGTTCACCGTCAGCCAGAGCTCGCTTACGCAAGCCATCGGCGTCGTTATGAAAGGCGTCGCTTCGGCATCCACCCTTCCCATTCTGTCGGGCGTGCTCGTTAAGGCACAAGACGGCATCTTGGAATTCCAGACCTCCAACTACACCATCTCGATTCGTCACCGCATTGCGGCTCATGTCGAAGAGGAGGGCGAGATGGTGATTCCCTGCAAGATGCTCTCCAACATCACCAAGCCCCTTCCCGATGCCCCGGTCACCTTTGAGCTGTCCGAGCGTCAGGTTTTGATTGGCTGCGAGAAGAGCTCTTTCCGCCTCAATACGCTCGATGCCAACGACTTCCCCGAGTTCCCGGCATACGCCATCGAGAGCGCCGTCGAGTTGCCGATCGATATCCTGTCCGAAATGGTAAGTCGCGTATGGCGCGTCACCTCGACTGACAAGGCCCGCCCCATCCTGGGTGGCGTGCACATGAAGGTCGAGAACAACACCGTGCGCCTGGTGGCGACCGACTCCTTCCGTCTGGCCGTGTGCGATACGCAGGTCGAGACCTCGACCCTCGAAGGTTCCTTTGAGCTCAACGTGCCTGCTGACGCCTTCAACGACGCGCTGAGCATCATGGCCAGCCAGGCGACCATCATGATCGGCGCCACCGACACCCAGGTTGTCTTTGAGGCCGGCAACACCACCTACGTGTCGCGCCGCATCGAGGGCGTGTACCCCAACTACAAGCAGCTCATCCCCGATTCGTGCGTGACGAGCGTCAAGATCGACGTAGCCGCCTTTAACGCCGCCCTTAAACGTGTGGCCGTTATCGCGAGCGCCAACCCCGCCGTCAAGTTTGAGATTGACGTCGAGAACGGCCAGATGGGCCTGTCCTCCATTTCCAACGACCAGGACCTGGCGCAGGAGACGATCGATGTCGAGGCCGAAGGCGAGTCGGGCACCATCGCCTTCAACTACCACTACATCTTTGGCTGCCTCAATGCCCTGTCCAAGGAGAAGGAGATCACGCTGGAGCTCAAGAGCTATTCGCAGGCTGGCATCTTCAAGTCCTACGACAAGATCAACTACCTGTACCTGGTCATGCCGGTACGCATCTAGCACTGCCCATGACCATGTTCGCACACGATCTTTCCGTTGCGCGCTATCGCAGCTTCGACAGTTACCGCCTTGCCCTGAGCGACGGTGTGACAGTGCTCGCAGGTCCCAACGCGGCGGGAAAGACCAACCTCATAGAGGCGCTGCAGCTTTTGACGAGTGGCGCCTCGTTTAGGCATCCGACCGCAGCCGAGCTCGTGCACGACGGCGTGGGCTCATGCAAGGTCGAGCTGAGGCTCGAAGGCGATGGGCGCGTGCTGGACATGGGACTGAGCGTGGAAGATGGCAAGCGTTCGTTTAGTCGCAACGGCAAGCGCTGCGCTGCGTCCGGTGTGCGCGGGGTGCTGCCGAGCGTTCTGTTTTGCCCGGACCACCTGGATATGGTCAAGCGGGGTGCCAGCGTGCGCCGCACCGCACTTGATGACTTTGGCGTTCAGCTGAGTGCGCGCTATGCCGATCTGGCTAGTGCCTATGGGCGCTGCGTGACCCAGCGCAATGCCCTGCTCAAGGAGACCTGGTGCTGCCGCGAGATGCTCGGCGCCTGGAACGAATCTATCGCCCGCGCCGGTTCGGCCCTGCTCGTACATCGTCTGGCCCTGCTCGACCGGCTGTCGGGCCATGTGCGCGACGCCTATGGCCGAGTGGCATCCGGCGAGCTCGCCGGCGTATCCTATGTGTCCACGCTTGGCGACCTGCCTCGCACCGAGGATCGCGACGAGCTTAGGGGCTGGGCGTATGAGCACATGCTCTCGGCGCTCAATGAGCGCACCGACGAGGAGATCCGCCGCGGCGTGACGCTCGTGGGTCCGCATCGCGATGAGATTGAGTTTTCCGTCGCGGGTCGATCGGCCCGTTCATTTGCCAGCCAGGGCCAGCAGCGAACGCTGGTACTTGCCTGGAAGGTGGCAGAAGTGGCCGTGGCGCGCGATATCCTGGGCGCCGCGCCGCTGCTGCTTTTGGACGACGTGATGAGCGAGCTCGACGCCGGGCGCCGAGGCGCTTTTCTGCAGCTGATCGGTGATGATATCCAGACAGTCATAACCACCACCAATCTGGGGTATTTTACCGATGACCTGCTTGATCGAGCCAAGGTGGTGAGCATGGGTGAGGCGTGCTAATTACGAGCGCGAGAACGGAATGGTCGCCTTCGGCGGCTTTTTGGATGCCGAGCGTCAGCGCATCCTGGCGGCCGCGACACCTGAGCGCCGCGCGCAAATGGAGGCTGCAGAGGAATCTCGTGCGGTCTATCACGCCTGGAATGCCGTGTGCTCGGGCACGCGTGAGGGACGCCATGTGACGGGCCTGCGCTACCTGCCCGAGTCCAACGAACTGCTGGTGTACCTCGATTCGCCCTCATGGACGCAGGAGATGACGCTTTTGCGCGAGATTATCCGCGCGCGCATGGAGCGCGCCGGCGCGCACGTCGATGGGCTGGTGTTCAAGACAACCGCCCCCGGCCACACACCGCCCGCTGCAAAAGAGCGCCTGCGTCCGGCCGTGGCCGAGCGTCCGCCGGCTCCGCATGCCGACCTCAGCGATGCCGAGCGTGCCGAGATCGAGCACCAAGTGGCGCCCATCGAGGACCAAAAACTGCGCGAGGCCCTCGAGAACGCCATGAGAGCCAGTGCCGAGTGGGCCAAGGGCGTGCAGGGCAAAAAAGAGCCTTAAATCGCATCTGGTGGCCTTGTAGAGCCAAATACCCTCGTTCCCGAGGGTATTTTTTTACGATAAACTAGTAAGGCTGTACACATTTTCTTAACTGAAGGAGGACGTGTGGCAAACGAAAACGATTACGATGGCGGCGAGATTAAGATTCTCGAAGGTCTCGAGGCCGTTCGTAAGCGCCCGGGCATGTATATCGGCTCGACGAGCGCCAGCGGCCTGCATCACCTGGTGTGGGAGATCGTTGACAACTCCGTCGACGAGGCCATGGCCGGTTTCTGCACCGAGATTCAGGTGACGGTCCACGCCGACAACTCCATCACGGTCGTCGACAACGGGCG
>CABUTP010000086.1 GCA_902494545.1 uncultured Collinsella sp.
AGCGTGAGCGAGTACTTCAACCACCTGATCTTTGCCCCGATCCTCAACAACGTGTATATGCGTGCGCTCTCTGCCGTCACCCACAAGGACTACATGACGCGCCGCTACATGTGGAAGCTGGACTACTAGGGGATAGAGCGGCCTAACAGCTCGATGTCCTCATAAGTTGCGGTGGAATAGTTCCTGTTTGGGGGTCTGAAGCCTCTATTCAGGAACTATTTCACCGCAACTGAATTCATGGCAGCGCTTGGGGACGTTCCTTTTCTGCCGGCAGTTGGGGACAGTCCTAGTCGTTGGGGGCGTCCCCAACGACTACCCAATGAGTATGTGAGGAAGCAGATTTTTCCGTTTGGCGATTTGTGTCTTGAAAAATGTATATAACGACTATAACGTAGTGTGAAACATATTGGAAACAATACCGAGGAGGCTGCGTTGAAGAAAAGCAATCTGGGCTATGTGCTGGTGCTGGTCGCTGCGCTTATGTGGGGCAGCATCGGAATCTTTGTAAACGGCATCTCGGCCATGGGCGTTTCGTCCCAGAGCATGGCTGCCTTTCGCTTGTTGGTCGGAGCGCTTATCTTGGCGCCGGTCCTGATGTTTATGGGCTGCCGTCCGGGTGAGGGGTCTACCGTGGCTCAGGGTCCGCTGGCCCTGTTCAAGGCAAGCCCTAAAGAGCTTGTTCCCTGCGCGCTTGTCGGTATCGTCGGTCTGGCCGCCGCCAACACCTGCTATTACGAGTGCATGGGCGAGGTCGGCATGTCCACGGCCTCGGTGCTGCTCTACACCTCGCCGGTGTTTGGCGTCGTGCTCGGCCGCGTGCTTTATCGCGAGGACGTGACCCCCAACAAGCTCGTTGCCATTGTCTTTAACATCGTTGGCTGCGTGCTTGCAGTGACCAATGGCGACCTTTCCGGCTTCCATTTTTCGGTTTGGGGCGTCACGTCGGGCGTGATTGCAGGCCTTTGTGGTGCGTCGCTCGCGGTGTTTAGCCGGATAGCAACCAAGACGGTCCACCCGCTGGCTGTCACGTTTTGGGGCTTTGTTTTTGGCGGTGCGGTTATGGCGGCTATCGCGGCTCCGTGGCCGGATGTCGCCGCGGCAATGTCGCCACAGCTGCTGCTGCTGTTTCTTGGCTTTGGACTCATCCCCACAGCCGTGGCTTACATCTTATATATGCAGGGTCTGTCCATGGGGCTCGAGACATCGAAAGTTCCCGTCGTAATGTCATTCGAGACGGTCGTCACCGTACTGCTGGGCATTGGTGTCTACGCCGAGCCCGCCGGCGCGATCAAAGTCCTGGGCATCGTGCTGGTGCTCGCGTCCATCCTGATTATGAACACCGACTTCTCTAAGCTGCGCAACAGTGTGTTTGTCGGCCATGTCATTGAGAGCATGACCTTTAAGCCCAACGCGTGGTGGACGGAGAAATCGCAGGACATGGATCTGTTTAAGGAGCGCACCGGCATTGCGCTGGAACCCACCGTGCAGGAAAGCCCCTGGTACTTCGTGCGATAAGGGATAGGCGAGGCGTCTGATCGGGTGTCGACAAAACAGCGCCGGCCTACCCGGCCCCAACGTTTCAAGTGCGTTAAACCCGTCAACGGTCGATTTTCACCCGCGAACGGTCTTTATACTAATTAGCAATATAAGCAACGTATAAGACGTTATAATGACCATAACGAAAAGGAGGAGGCAAGATGAATCAGATCATTCTCGCATCTCATGGCGGCCTGGCCGCAGGCGCCAAAGACACGCTCGAGATGGTTCTCGGCGACGTGTCGAACGTCCACGTCGTGTCGCTTGCTCGTGACGACAAGGAGCCCATCACCAATAAGGTTGAGGCTATGATCGCCACGTTCAACGCGGACGACACCGTCTATGTGCTGACCGATATGCTCGGCAGCTCGGTCAACAACAGCATGGTCGAGCTTTCCAAGAACGGCACGAAGTTCACGGTTGTCAGCGGTTTCAACATCCCGCTGGCGCTCACGCTCGCTATGAGCCCCGTCCCCGTCAAGGGCGCCGAGCTCGCGGCCCTCATCAACGAGGCCCGCACCGGTCTGACCAACCCCAACGCACCGGTCGAGGCCGCCGCGGCTCCCGCCAAGAAGGCCAAGGCGTCCCGTCACAGCTCCGGTCCCGCCAAGATCGTCCTCGTACGTCTTGATTACCGTCTGCTGCACGGCCAGGTCGTCTTTACCTGGACCACCAAGGTTCAGGCCGAGCGCATCATCGTCGTCGACAACGCTGCCGCCAACGATGACATCAAGAAGGGCGCTCTTAAGCTTGCCAAGCCCCAGGGCGTGCGCCTGAACGTCTTCACCGTCGAGCGTGCCCTCGCCAAGATGGACAAGCTCAACACCCTCGGCGAGCGCGTCATGTTCGTCTTTGGCAACACGGCCGAGATGCTGCAGTTCTGCCAGGGCTACAAGCTCGACGCTATCAACCTGGGCGCCACCGCCAACCACGACGGTGCCGATCAGGTCGGCGGCAAGGACAGCTCCGTCTTCCTCGACGCCACCCAGAAGGCCGACGTCAACCAGCTGCTCGACATGGGCATCAAGCTCTACGTCCAGCAGACCCCTACGTATCAGAGCGTCGACATCGACGCCAAGCTGTAATCAACCAGGCTTTTGCCTGACTGAAAGGAGAAGGGTATGAATACGTTCATCAGTGCGGTGCTCGTCGGCCTCGTCGGCGTGTTCTGCATGTGGGACTCCCGCCTGCTCGGTCGTCTTAACTTCGAGCAGCCCCTCGTTGGCGCTACGCTCGTCGGTCTGCTGTTGGGCGATGTGCCCACCGGCCTTGCCGTCGGTGCCGCCGTCGAGCTCGTGTCCATGGGCCTGGTGCAGGTCGGCGCTGCCGTTCCGCCCGATATGGTCCTGGGCGGCATCGTGGCCGCTGCCTTTGCGTGCCTGACCGATGCTTCTGCCGAGACCGCCATGACGATCGCCATCCCGGTCGCCGTCCTGGGTCAGCTCCTCGGCATCGTGTTCCGTTCCATCATCGCCGCCCTCACCCATGTGGCAGATAACGCGATCGATAACGGAAAGTTCAAGACCGCCTACCGTATGCACATCTGCGCCGGCTCCGGTCTGTACGCCGTCATGTACTTCCTGCCGATCTTCCTCGCCGTCTTTGTTGGCACCGACCTGGTTCAGGCCATCGTCAACATGGTTCCCGAGTGGCTGTCCACCGGTCTTAACGTTTCGACCAAGATCATGACCGCCTACGGCTTGGCCCTGCTGCTCACCATGATGATCAAGAAGGGTATGACTCCGTTCCTGTTCATCGGTTTCCTGCTCGCCGCTTACCTCAACCTGTCCGTCATCGCGGTCGCTCTGATCGGTGTGTGCCTGGCTGTCGTCTTCATGGGCTTCAAGTTCAACGATTCCCATGCAGCCGCCGGTGTCGATTCCGACTACGATCCGCTCGAAGACGACGAAGACTAAGGAGGAACACACTATGGCAACCGCAACCAAGGACGTGTCCCTGAACAAGAAGGTCAGCCAGTTCTTCTGGCGCTCCTGGGCCATCCAGGCCTCTTGGAACTACGAGCGTCAGATGAACATGGGCTTCCTCTACGGCATGGTTCCCACGCTCGATCGCCTCTATCCGGATGAGTCCGACCCCAAGCAGCTCGCTGCTAAGAAAGAGGCTTACCACCGTCACATGGCGTTCTACAACTGCACCCCGCAGACGAGCGCTTTCATCCTGGGCCTCTCCGCCTCCATGGAGGAGGAGTACGCCAAGGATCCCGAGAACTTCAACCCCGATTCGATCAACGCGGTCAAGACCTCCCTCATGGGTCCGCTTTCCGGCATCGGTGACTCCTTCTTCCAGGGCACCATCCGCGTTATCGCCTTTGGCCTGGGCGTTCAGCTGGCTCAGCAGGGCTCCATCATGGGCCCGATTCTGGCCATGCTCATCTCCATCGTCCCCTCTGTGCTGATCACTTGGTTCGCAGCCAAGATGGGCTATCAGGGCGGCCACGAGTACCTGAGCAAGCTTCAGGGCGGCGACCTCATGGAGAAGCTCATGTATGTCTGCGGCATCGTGGGTCTTATGTCCGTGGGTGGCATGATCGCTACGCTGATCGGCGCCACCACCCCGCTGCAGTTCGCTGAGGGCACCGTCGTTATCCAGGACATCCTGGACGGCATGATGCCCCAGATGATCTCCCTTGGCCTCACCGGCCTTATGTACTGGCTCATCAAGAAGAACGTCAACACCGGTTGGCTTCTCGTGATCGCCATCGTGGGCGGCATCGCCCTCTCCGCGGCCGGCATCCTGGCCTAGTCGCGACCAAGCGTCTAACCGCTTTCCCCCGGGGGCCTGCCTGGCATCCCATACCCCAGGCAGGCTTCCATTCCCAAAATGCGACAATGGGACAGTCCCCTTGTCGCATCCTCAACGGGCCGGCGACTCGGTCCAAACCACGGTAACCCTGCGAGCGCCCGGCAATGTGGCGCCGCAAAAATCGAAAGGAATGTGTCAGATGTACGAGATCGACCTTAACCTCCCTAAGCAGATCGTCGCTGACGTCCTGTCCAACCACGAGATCCACAGCGTCGCCTTCGTCGGCTGCGGTGCTTCCATGTCCGACCTTTACCCCGCCAAGTACTTCCTGGCCAACAACACGGACAAGCTGAACGTTCAGATCTTCACCGCTAACGAGTTCAACTACGACACGCCTTCCTGGGTCAACGAGCACACCTTCGTGATCACCTGCTCCCTCGGTGGCTCCACGCCCGAGACCGTCGAGGCCAACAAGACCGCCAAGAAGCACAACTGCCCGGTCGTCTCCCTCACCAACAAGGCTGGCTCCGCTCTGACCGTCGACGCTGACTACGTCATCGTTCACGGCTTCCACGCCAACTTCGCTGCCAAGTGCGAGAAGCCCGGCTACGCCATCGCTCTTGCTGTCGAGATCCTTCAGCAGACCGAGGGCTATGACCACTACGAGGACATGATCACCGGCCTCACCAACGTCTTCGAGCTCTGCGAGAACGCCGCTCAGCACTGCAAGAAGCTCGCCAAGAAGTTCGCCGAGGACTTCAAGGACGACAAGATGATCTACTTCATGGCTTCCGGTGCCTCCGAGAAGATGGCTTATTCTCACGCCGCCTTCCTGTTCACCGAGATGCAGTGGATCGACGCCGCCGCCTACAACACCGGCGAGTACTTCCACGGCCCGTTCGAGGTTTCCACCGAGGGTAAGCCCTACGTCTTCTTCATGTCCGATGGCGCTACCCGTCCGATGGACGCCCGCGCCCTCACCTTCCTTGAGCGCATGGGCGCCAAGGTCGCTCTGATCGACTCCAAGGACTACGGCCTGGCTGACGCCGTGCCCGCGAGCGTCGTCACCTACTTCAACCCGCTGCTGCACCTCGCCGTTATGCGTGAGTACGGCAACCAGATCGCCGAGGCCCGCCAGCACCCGCTGACCATGCGTCGCTACATGTGGAAGCTTTCCTACTAATCACAAGTAAGTAGACCTTACGGGTTGATTGAGAGGGGATGGGGTTTGCGCCCCGTCCCCTTTTTTGCTTTGGGGAGGGCGTATCCGTCGCGCCACAAAACCCCAGATAAAACCTACCAAAATAAACCTGTCCCTTTTTGGCAGGTGGGAGGAGATGCGTATGATCAAAGCAGTGCTGTTTGACATGGACGGCGTGCTGGTCGATACCGAGTGGTTCTACAACCGTCGTCGCGTGGCGTTTATGGAAGAGAAGGGGTTCCACTTTGACGAGATCCCCGATCTTTCGGGGTCTAACGAGCCTGCCATTTGGGAGGCGCTGGTGCCCGACGATGTTGAACTGCGCGAGCGCCTGCGCGTTGAGTACAAGCAGGTCTATAGCCCGGACCATCCCGTTCCGTATGCCGAGCTGCTCAACGAGCAGACGGAGCCGGTGATGCGCGAGCTGCACGAGCGCGGCGTGAAGTGCGCCATCGCGAGCTCGTCCTATCGCGAGCTGATCGACGAGCTGGTGGAGATCGCCGGTATCGCCGACGTGCTGGACTACACCATCAGCGGTCACGAGTGCAGTGCGTTTAAGCCCGACCCCGAGATCTACCTGCGTGCCATGGAGGCGCTGGGGGTGGAGCCTGCCGAGTGCCTGGTTATCGAGGACTCGCCTTTAGGCATCGAGGCCGGCAAACGTTCCGGCGCCCGCGTCCTGGCGCTGCGTCCGCACGAGGGCGTCAACCTGGACCAGTCCGCCGCCGACGTTGTCATCGACAATCTGACCGACATTTTGGCCGCTTTGTAGTGTCAATCCGCCGCGAGAAGCACGGGTTCAAACGTTTTTTGCGGTGGATTGGCTCAATTTGGTTTCGATTTTGATCCGTTTGGCTTCGATTCGGACTAAGTGAGTAGACTTTTTGGCGCAGGCCGAGCACAATGCATATCTTCCTTTGTAAAACCGCAGGTCACAGGGGTGGCGGTTTTGGGTGTGCTCTGCAGGTCGCGTAAAGTCTACTCACTTGTAATTTGGGCCTTTGGTCGTGGGGTTGCTGGTCCCGTTTTGGTTGTCGATGGAGGGTGAATTGAAGCGCCCTCGCACGCTCCGTGCTACAATCGCCGACATGCCTCACAACTACATCTGCCTTCGAAAGGAGCCCGCGTGGCGAACGCCATCGATCAGCTCACGGACCGCGTGCTCGTGCTCGGCCGCCTCACCATCGTCCGCCGTGCCATTACCGCCGTGGCGGTCACAATTTCTGCCGTTCTCCAGACATTTCTGATCCAGGCGTTCATTCAGCCCGCCGACCTGCTTCCGAGCGGCCTCACCGGTGTCGCGGTCCTGCTTGATCGCGTTACCTC
>CABUTP010000087.1 GCA_902494545.1 uncultured Collinsella sp.
CGGCGAGCGGGGTAATATGGACGGGTTACTTGCAGAGCCCCGTGAATCTCTGTAACAACACGTACTGTACATGGAGGAGTCTAAGTGATTTCGAAATCGACTCACTACGCCAAGCAGGGCGAGGTCCAGCGCAACTGGGTTCTCGTCGACGCCGATGGTGCTGTCCTGGGCCGTCTTGCCACCCAGATCGCAATGATCCTGCGCGGTAAGAACAAGCCCCAGTTCACGCCCAACAGCGACTGCGGCGACTTCGTTGTCGTCATCAACGCCGATAAGGTCCAGCTTACCGGTAACAAGGCCGACACGAAGACCTATTATCGCCACAGCGGCTACAACGGCGGCCTCAAGGCTGAGAGCTTCCGCCAGGCTATGGAGAAGCACCCGGAGAAGGTCATCGAGCGCGCCGTTCGCGGCATGCTGCCCAAGACCACCCTCGGCCGTGCCCAGATGACCAAGCTTAAGGTCTACGCTGGTGCCGAGCATCCGCACGCTGCCCAGAACCCCACGAAGATTGAGCTGGAGGCTTAAAGATGGCTGAGAACACCGTTGTCTACCAGGGTACCGGCCGTCGTAAGAACGCCGTCGCCCGCGTCCGTCTCGTCCCCGGCACCGGCAAGGTGACCATCAACAAGCGTGACGCCGAGCAGTATTTCGGCCGTCATCAGCTCGTTGAGAACGCCCTTGCTCCCTTCAAGGTGACCGACACCGCCGGTCAGTTCGACGTTATCGCTCTTTGCGATGGCGGCGGCATCTCCGGTCAGTCCGGCGCTCTGCGCCTGGGCATCGCTCGCGCTCTTCTGAACGCTGGCGACTACCGTGCTGACCTCAAGAAGGCCGGTTTCCTTACGCGCGATGCTCGCGTGGTCGAGCGCAAGAAGTACGGCCTCAAGAAGGCCCGCCGCGCTCCCCAGTTCTCCAAGCGCTAAGGTTTTATCTCCTTACGAGATACAATGTACAAGCGGGGCCTGCCGATTGCTCGGCGGGTCCCGCTTTTCTTTTCGACTAGGGTGGGCGGCTGCGTTTTGCCCACTTGGGAAGGAGCGATCCTATGCCCCAGAACATCTTCGGTACCGACGGCGTCCGTGGCGTCGCCAACGCCGATCTTTCGTGCGACCTCGCGTTTCGCCTGGGCCGCGCGGCGACCAAGTTTCTTGGTCCGGACATCTGCATCGGCCGTGACACGCGCCTTTCGGGCACCATGCTCGAGAGTGCTCTGACCGCCGGCATTATGGCCGAGGGCGGCCGCCCGCACTGCTGCGGCGTTATCCCTACGCCGGCCGTGGCGCTGCTCACCGTCCAAAACGAGCTCGATGGCGGCATCGTCATTTCTGCTTCGCATAATCCGCCGGAGTTCAACGGCATCAAGTTCTTTAGCCGCAAGGGCATGAAGCTTCCCGACGCGGTTGAGGAAGAGATCAGCGCCTGGGTCATGTCCGAGGAGGCCATGGCTGCCGACACGCTGCCGACCGGCGCCGGTGTGGGTCACATCATCAAGATGAAGGACGCCCGCAAGGCATATGTCGATCATGCCATCAGCACGCTCGACGGCCTTAAGCTCGACGGCCTGGTTGTTGCCGTCGACTGCGGTCACGGTGCTTCCTGCCAGACCACGCCCGCCGCGCTGCAGCGCCTGGGCGCCACGGTCCATGCCATCAACACCGATTACTGCGGCACTGACATTAACGTTGAGTGTGGCTCCACGCACCTTGAGCCCCTGCGCGAGCTCGTGCTGCGCACCCACGCCGATATCGGCCTTGCCCACGACGGCGACGCCGATCGCGTGCTGTTCGTGGACAGCGAGGGCAACGAGATTGATGGCGACTACATCCTGGCTATCTGCGGCTCCGACCTTGCTGCTCGCGGCAAGCTCGCCAACTCCGAGATCGTCTCGACCGTCATGTGCAACCTGGGCTTCTCCATCGCCATGAAGGAGCAGGGCTTCGAGATGGTCCAGACCGCCGTGGGCGACCGCTATGTTCTTGAGCGTATGCTCGAGGACGGTGCTGTCATCGGCGGCGAGCAGTCCGGCCACATCATCTTCCTGGAGCACAACACCACCGGCGACGGCTTGGTGACGGCCCTGCAGCTTTTGGCCGTGCTCAAGCGCACCGGCCGTACCCTCACCGACCTTGCCGGCATCATGAAGAAGTACCCGCAGGTGCTCGTCAACGTGCATTCGGACAACAAGGCCGGCCTGGACGATTGCCAGCCCATTTGGGACGCCGTCGCTGCCGCCGAGAAGGAGCTCAATGGTCGCGGCCGCATCTTGGTGCGCCCGAGCGGTACCGAGCCGCTGGTTCGCGTTATGGCCGAGGCGGAGACGCATGAGCTGACCCAGCGCGTTGTTGACGATATCGTCGAGGTTGTCAAGCGCGAACTTCCCTAATGGCCAAAAACGGGTGCCAAGTGGTAAACTGACAAGGTTATTTTGATTGATTGGTATGTCCGAGGGGGAGCATGTTCACTAAAGTCCTAAGGTCTTTTGGTATGCGTGGTCGAGTCCTTACGCTGGATGCTCCCATCTCTGGCGATGTCATTCCGTTGTCCGAGGTCAATGACCAGACGTTTGCCACCGGCCTTTTGGGCCAGGGCGTGGCGATTCAGCCTACTGGCACGCGCGTGATTGCGCCGGCAGACGCCAAGGTCGAGGCCATTTTTCCCACGGGACACGCCGTTGCGCTCAACACGGTCGATGGCTTAGACGTGCTCATCCACGTTGGTTTGGACACTGTTCAGCTCGAGGGCAAGCACTTTACCGTACATGCGCAAGTGGGTGACATCGTCCATAAGGGCGATGTGCTCATCGAGTTCGATCGCGAGGCAATTGCTGCTGAGGGCTACGATGTGACGGTTCCCATCTTGGTGTGCAACTCCGTTGAGTTCTCGAGCATCAAGGGTTCCGTTGGCGAGCATGTCGAGGAGATGGACCAACTCATCGTTGCTCGCGAGCGCTAGTGAGCGTCCTCAGCCTTTAGCCTACAATTCAAACACGTTTACGGAGGGCGCCCTTGAAAGAGGGCGCCCTCCGTGGCAATATGAGAAACGTCCGAAGCTAAACAGCTTTGGGTCACCGTGGACGGGCAGGGGCCTCGACGCGGCTAGACACGAGACACATACATTACGCGACCTCGCCCTGGTGGCCGCACACGTTGGTTGCGGCCGACGCGGGCCGCGGGCAAGTGCTTGTAAGGGGAGCCTTGCCTCTCTTGTACGAGAAAGGACGCGTAATGAAGATCATTAAAGCTAAAGACTACGAGGATATGAGCCGCAAGGCCGCCAATATCATCTCGGCCCAGGTTATCCTCAAGCCCGATTGCGTGCTGGGTCTTGCCACCGGCTCCACTCCGATTGGCGCCTACAAGCAGCTCGCCGCTTGGTACGAGAAGGGTGACGTCGACTTTGCCGAGGTCAGCACCTACAACCTCGACGAGTATCGTGGCCTTTCGCACGACGATCCCCAGAGCTACCACTACTTTATGCGTGAGAACTTCTTCGATCACATTAACATCGACCTGAACAACACGCATGTGCCCGATGGCTCCAATCCCGACGCTGCCGCTGCCTGCTCTGAGTACGACGAGATCGTCGCTGCTGCCGGTTACCCTGATCTGCAGCTGCTCGGCATCGGTAACAACGGTCACATTGGCTTCAACGAGCCCGATGACCACTTCTCCAAGGGTACGCACTGTGTCGACCTTACCGAGAGCACTATTCAGGCCAACAGCCGCCTGTTCGACAGCATCGACGACGTGCCCCGTCAGGCCTACACCATGGGCACTCAGACCATCATGTATGCCCGCATGATCCTGGTTGTCGCCAACGGCGAGGCCAAGGCACAGGCCGTGCATGACATGTGCTATGGTCCGGTTACCCCCGAGTGCCCTGCCTCGATCCTGCAGCTGCACACCAACTGCGTTGTCGTTGCCGACGAGGCCGCCCTTTCGCTCTGCAAGTAGCGAAAGCCTATCACCTCGACATAGCTTTGCCGAAGGCCTCCGCTTTGCGGGGGCCTTTTTGCTGAGCGCTCGCCGTGTGCTTGACGAAAATCTGGCCGCGAACTGGACGGGTGCGTCTGGTGCAACATGATTCATTCCATAACAGATACTATGCATAAATGCTATGAAAAGGTCGCAGACGGTAGCTGGCGTTAGGTGAGTTGCGCAACACAATTGAACAGCGCTCATTTGAGGTACACTGCCAAAGGATGGGACAAGCTGGCAAGCGCATTGACCTGCGCAAAGACTGATTGGTTGGGGGATAAGTTTCAATCGGACCACGCTGAACAAAAACTTGCCATTTGCGTACCAACAAACATCCTAAACCGTAGCATCGCTCTATTCATCTAGCGATACATATGGTCTAGCGTTACGGTGTCCATGTGGTCGAGTTGGTTGAGGAGCGGGCATGGTTAACGATTTGGGCAATACGGACGACCTCGAGCTTATGCCGCTGGGCAGTAGTTATACGGTACGGCGCGATCGCTTGATGAACGAACTTATCGCCAAGGGCCGAAAGGCCGGCATCGTAGTCCTCTACGCGCCTGATGGCTTTGGGAAAACCTCGGTGCTGCTGCAGTATACCCAAGAGGTTAAAAGCGATCCGACGCGAGGTCCCGTGCGGATCATCGAGGCAGACCGCGCCATTGGGCGCGAGGTGTTTATGCAGCTCGAGGTCGTTACCGAAGAGCTTAAGGACAAGCCGCACTCCCTGATTGCAATCGATAACGTGCCTAACCTCAGCCAGAGCGAGACCGAGGAGCTGATCGACCGAATCCGAAGCCTGCGTGCTATGGGGGTTGGGGTCTTTATGAGCTGCCGTCCTTCGAATCGCCAGCTGATTCATGGACTGGGCGATTCGATTAAAGTCAACGCGCAGATGCTCAAGGTGCATGCCTACGAGTATTCGGCGTGGGCATCGGCGTTTTCGATCAGCACATCGCTCGACTTCTATCAGCTTACGCAGGGCGTGCCCGAGCTCGTCTCGGCTATGCAGTCGGGACTATACGGGCAGGGAGACGTTGCCCAGATGCTCGAAAACGAGATCGTCAATATCTACGGTGCGGCACTTGTTGATCTGGCGTCGCTCGAGAACAACGCCCTGTTTAGCGTGGCATGCTTGATGGTCTTAATGGGTGAGGGCAATATTTCGGAGCTCGAGGCTTGCGGTGTTAGGCTTTCGGCGATTGACCAGTCCTATCTTGTCCGCGATTATCCCATTTTTGGCGTTGATCCGGCAGACCGGAGCTTTACCTGCTTGGGTACCGAGGACAACGCGCGCCTGCGATTGCGCAAGCTGGTCGCCGAAATTCGCCCCGAACTCGTTGTACGGGCGGCGCGTATATTGATTAAAGCGGGGCGCTGCGATACCGCAATGGACCTCGCCGACGCGTTTTTGGACCGCAGTGCGGTGTTGGAGCTTGCCGGGCAGTATGGGGTCGATCTGGCCCTGACGGGGCATGGAGGGGATGTCTGCCGCGCGGCGCTGGGAAAGACCGAGGCAGATGGCCGGGTATCGGAGCCGACGCCTGACGAGGCGCTCGGCATCTATCTGGCGGCGGTGAGCGTCTCCAATACAAAGCTCGCGCGGTATATGGCCTCAATTATCGAGCATGCGGGCGAGCAAGCGATTTGCGAGCTCGATCCCGTGTCGTGGAAGGTGGCGCACGCGTTTACGGCCGCCTGTTATGGAGATAGCGGTCTGGGGCTTCCGGCAAGCCATACAGCGCTGGAAAGTGAGGCGTCTTGTGCCGCACTCGACATGCTGTCCGCACATATCGAGATAAAACATGGGCTGACCGAGCGGGCGAAGGGCGGTGAGATCCTCGCGGGGCTCAAAACGGATAAGGCCTACGATTGCGAGCTCGATATCGCGGGGACGTTTGTGCGAGCGGACCGCATGTTGACGGAGCTATTTGATGGGTCGTATGCAGGGACTGACGAGCGTGATGACGAGATGGCCCTGACACTCGAGGCGCTCGAAGCGCGTGGCATCCGAGCACTCGCCATCTGGGTGCGCATGGTATTATAGGCGCGGCGCCTGCTTGCCGGCATGCCGGTGACCGACGAGCAGGCATTCAATGAGCTCGACCGTTTTGCCGTGCGCGTGCGTGACAATCAAGTCCAGTTGTTTGGCTTGATACTGGAAGGCTGGCAGTCGCTGGCTGAGGGGCGTCCGGTCAATGCCAAATTCCGTGCGGTGCAGGTGCTCAGGCTTGCCGAGGAATCGATTGGATACATACGCGACAACGCACTGCTGCTAGAGCGCGCGGCATACTTACGCAATACATCGATGGTATCGGTGCGCGAAGAGGCAGAGCTGCTCGATTTGAGTCGGACGCAGGTCGGTGGTGCCGAGGCTTGGATGGTGGCGCTGCATTTGGCCTCCGCGGGCCGCGATAGCGACCTTGCAGCCTGGATGTCCATGAACCGCCCGGGGATTTTAGATCCATCGTATCGGCTGTTTGCGCGTCTTGCGATGCATTGTCTGGGTGAGTCGGCTGCTAGAATTCGAAAGAAGCTCCCGGTGCGCGAGCTGTCGCGATATTCGCTGCGTGACGACTTTGAGGGCGAAGGCGAGCGTCTGTTCCAGGCCGGCGATGCCGAGGGTGTCGATGTGATTGGCCATATCGAGATCCGCATGTTTGGGGCGTTTCGCGCCGAGCGCGACGGGTTTCCCATCACGGATAAGATGTGGCGCCGCAAGAAAGCGGCGACGCTTGCCGAGCGGCTTGCGCTGGGTATGGATGCACTGGTCGACCGCGAGAC
>CABUTP010000088.1 GCA_902494545.1 uncultured Collinsella sp.
CGCGCGCGACGTGAGGACGATGATGGGAACCTCGGATTCGCGGCGAACCTCGTGGCAGATATGCTGGCCGTCCTTGACGGGAAGCGTCAGGTCGAGCAGCACCAGGTCGGGCGCGGCGGCGAGAATATCGCGCGAGACATGCTCAAACGATTCGCAGGCCTCGACCTCAAAACCGGCGCGGGCAAGGATGTCGACAAGCTCACGACGAATGGGCTCGTCGTCCTCAACGACATAAATCAGCGCCATGGATTCCGCTCCCCTCTTGGTTGTCTTGCCACCATTATGGCTGCGGAGCCGCAGGCGCGCGCCTCGCGCGTCACCAAGGTGACAGAACTGTTCGCGAGCGGGGGGGCGTTTGGCTCGCCTCCCGCTCGCAACGGGCGCGGGGATCAAATGATTATTAAATCCCCGTCCCAGAAAAATCATTTAGCGGCGGGCACGGAGCTTTTCGTAGCCGTCGGCAAAGAAGGCGACCGTGGCGGCGTCGGCCTCCGCGGCGTCCGTCTCGGTTGCGGGGACCACGCCGTGCTCGTCGCTCACCAGGAACAAGGCACCCTTGAGCTGCGCGGGAATGTCTACGCGCGTGACCGGGATGCCCTTGGTCTGGGCCAGCTGCTCAATGAGCGTCGCCGTGCCGCACAGACACTCGTCCGCCGGCGCCACAAAGGCAAGCTCGCCGTTGTTGACGGCGGCGAGCAGCTCGGGCGCCACGCCGGTCTCGTCGGCTTCGGAGCGAGCCTCGGCAGAACGGGCACGCAGCGCCTTGGCCGACGTGTCGGCCAGCGGCTCGTACTCCCCCACCGTCATGGCGGCATTGCCGTTAACGTCGATCACCAGCATGAGCACGCCGTCGCGTGCGGTGTAGTCGCCCTCGGCAAGTGACCACTCAACGTGCTGCTTTGCCCAGCTGAGCATGTTATGGGTAAGCGGCTCGCCCTGCACCAGGCGCTCGGACAGCGCGCGGATGTGGCGGTTGAGCATGGGCACCTTTTTGTTGGACATGCGCCAACGACAGATGAGCGCGGGCTTGTCGAGCGTGAACTTCTCGACCGCCTCCTGATTGGCGCAAAAGTCCTCGTACGCACGCTGATCCTCGGCATTGCCAAACAGCTCGTCATCATCAATCTGGGGCATGGTTGTACCTTTCGTGTTAGTCATTCCGTCCTCTTATACCAAAAAGACGGCCCTCCAAACGGAGCGACCGTCTTTTGCAGAGATTATTTTGTCCCGGGGCGAAACTTAGTGCCTAAAGTGGCGGGCGCCCGTAAAGACCATCGCAATGCCATGCTCGTTGCAGGCCTGAATGCTCTCGTCGTCGCGCTTGGAGCCGCCGGGCTGAATGATGCAGGTCACACCATGCTCGGCAAGCACGTCGACGTTGTCGCGGAACGGGAAGAATGCGTCGCTTGCGCAGGCAAAGCCGCCCTTCTCCACGCCCTCGCGCTCGCAGAAGTCCTCGGCACGCTCGCAGGCCAGCAGCGCAGAATCCACGCGGTTGGGCTGACCCGGGCCCATGCCAATGCCGGCCTTGCCCTTGGAGACCAGGATGGCGTTGGACTTAACGCCCTTGCAGACCTTCCAGGCAAACTCGAGCTCGGCCATCTCGGCGTCGGTGGGCTTGCGGTCGGTGGGGAACGTAAAAGTCGCGGGATCCTCGGTCACGTGGTCGACTTCCTGCACCAGCATGCCACCGTCGACGGAGCGCAGCTCCACCTGAGCGCCGTGGTCCACGCCGCCGGTAGCCAGCACGCGCAGGTTGGGGCGCTTAGCCATGCGCTCGAGCGCCTCATCGGTGTAGCTCGGGGCGATGATGACCTCGACGAACTGCTTGTTCTGATCGGCAAAGTGCTCAACCAGCTCATAGGGAACCTCGCGGTTGCAGGCGATGATGCCGCCAAAGGCGCTCTTGGGATCGCAGGCGAAGGCGCGGTCGTAGGCGGCCGTGATGTCCTCGGCAACGGCGGAACCGCAGGGGTTCTGGTGCTTGAGGATCACGCAGGCCGGCTCGTCGAACTCGCGGACCAGGTTCCAGGCGGCGTCGGCATCCAGATAGTTGTTGTAGCTGAGCGGCTTGCCCTGGATCTGCTCGGAGCCCACGAGCGGGAACTGCGAGCTCGCGGTGTTCTCGCAGCCCTCGGCAAAGCGGTAGACCGTAGCCTTCTGCTGAGGATTCTCGCCATAGCGCAGGTCGTCGACCTTCTCCAGCGAGATCTCGAGCTTGGCAGAGGTGTCCGCCACGTCGCTTGCCTGGGCGGCAAGCCAACGGGAGATAGCCGTGTCGTAGGCGGCGGTGGTCTGGTAGACCTTCACCTGCAGGCGACGACGGGTGGAAAGCGTGGTGCAGCCACCGGTCTCGCGCATCTCGGCCAGGACGGCGTCGTAGTCGGCCGGGTCGGAAATGACGGTAACGCTCGCGGCGTTCTTAGCGGCAGAGCGCAGCATGGAGGGGCCACCGATGTCGATGTGCTCGATGGCATCCGCGAAGGTGACCTCGGGGTTGGCGACGGTCTTCTCGAACTCGTACAGGTTGACGACGACCAGGTCAATCAGCTTAATGCCGTGCTGAGCGGCCTCCTGCATGTGCTGCTCGGAATCGCGACGGGCAAGCAGCGCGCCGTGAACCTTGGGATGCAGCGTCTTGACGCGGCCGTCCATCATCTCGGGATAGCCCGTGAACTCCTCGATGGGGGTTACGGGAACGCCCGCGTCCTCGATGGCACGAGCCGTGCCGCCCGTAGAGATGATCTCGACGCCAAAGTCATCGACCAGCGTCCGTGCGAAATCGACGACGCCCGTCTTATCGGTAACCGAGATCAACGCGCGTGCGATCTTCACATCAGATCCCATGCAGTCCTCCTGTCTGGTACGCCGCCGTGCTCTGTGAGTCGGTGATACGTCGATCTGCAGCGCTCGCGCAGCGGCATTGAAAATACTGATTTAATGTAGCGCATCGAGCGCGACGATGCACCCCGCAACGCGCGGCTGTGCAGAAAAAGCTTCGAGCGGGGGTTGCAGGAGCGCCACTGGGCACGGTGAGTTGATGGAACACAGGGGCACCATAATTAGATGCCAACGGCGTGGTAGAACTGTGCTCGATATGCATCCGCAATAGAAAGAGGCACCATGGTCTCGCGGGTTCTCTACCGACCGTTTGATACCGAAGATTTCGACGCCATCGCGCTGATCTTGCAGCAGCTTTGGCACAACAACTCGGATAACGATGAGTACAACCGCCTTGAGGCCGCGTGCGATCTTGCCTACTGCCTTTCTTCATCGACGTTTTCGCAGGTTGCCGTAATCGACGGTCAGGCGCGCGGCATTGCGCTTGCACGCGCAGGACAGAGCTCCGGCGTCACTATCAACGAACATTGGATGGATACTGAGCGTGCACTGCTGTCGCAGATGCGTGAGCTAGAACCCGAGTCGTGCGCCGAGTATCTCTCGTTTGTGCGCACAACCATCCGAACCAACAACCGCCTGCTCGAGAGCAGCCCGCTGCCGCACGACAACGAGGTCACGCTGCTTGCCGTGGATCGCGATGTCCACGGCCTGGGCGTTGGCACGGTTCTGCTCGACGCCGCAATCTCGCATCTGTCCTCGCGCGGGGCGACCAGCGCACACCTGTACACCGACTCCAACTGCTCGTGGAAGTTCTACGAACTGCACGGCTTTAAGCGCACCGCCACGCACCGCGCCAACCGCGAGGAACGCCGCCACGCCATGCCGCGCGAAAGCTTCCTCTACGAACTGGACCTAACCGTCTAGGCCCAGCAGCCATACCTAGTCGTTGGGGACAGTCTTAAATGACTAGTCGCTGGGGACAGTCTTCGTAGGTAGCGCATAAAAAGGGGATGGGCTTTCCCCGACGGCTGTCGAGAAAAGCCCATCCCATAGCTTACGACCGTTAGAACGTTCCGCCGCCGCCACCGCCGACGCCGCCTCCGCCGCCGCCCGAGAAGCCGCCGCCACCGCCGCCGCCCGAGCTGTCGGAGCTCGAAGCCAGCTCACGGATGCTCTCGTGATACACATCGTTAAATGAATCGAGCGGCGAATCGATACCGTAATGATGGTAGTACCACCAGTAGCAGGGGTAATTGTCGTAGAAACCGTCGGCCTCGCGCACCTCGGGAGGAACAGCCTCGGCAAGCTGACGCAGGACTTCCTTCGAAACGCCCAGCGCCACGCCCATCACCAGAAGTTTATTCCACAGGACCAGATCGCCGGGGACGGCTTCCTTTAGGCGCGTGAAGTCCTCGAGCCAATGCTTAAGCGCCTTGCAGCGCGCCGCCACCTCGGCGCCCTCCGGCGTAAAGCGGCGGAACGTAAGGCCCACGCCAATACCCACCAGCACAATCGGCACCGAGATAAGCGCGGCGATAATGTTCACCTGTGCGCCGTCGGTAAAGAAAATGGATCCCATGGGAACAAAGGCGATCAGAATACCGAGAACCAGGCAAAACACCATTGCAACGATGCCGTCCGAGGCAACGTACTCGCTATCGGCCAGCTTGCCCTTAACGGTGTTCTGATAGTCCTCGAGCTTGTCGCCCACGGGTGTAGCATACTGCTTGACGTAGTGCTGCAGCTCGTCAAACGTGCGCGAACGGTCACCGTTTTCGTCGGGCTTAACGCCGGCAAAGAAAACCTTGAGCACCATGTGGTCAATGCCCTTGGCCGACTTCCAGCCCGCATCACTCACCGTCACGCGATACGTCTGCTCTTCTTTTTCGCGCCCCAACAGACCCTTCTTGGCCTTGGTCACGGTCGCCTGCTCCAGCTTGATCACACGGTCGTCAGTGAGCTTCATGAGCGTGGCGATATATGCCTGATCGGGCACCTCGTTCCAGCTCATAAGGGCCGAAAGCACGGCGGGATGGTCGGCCGAAGGCACATCGCGGAAATATTCGTCCTGGAAAAGCGGCTTGGGCTTGCGGCGGCGCAGCTTGAGCGCAACGATTGTGCCGGTAAAGGCCACCGCCGAGACAACACTTAGCACGGCAAGTGCATTGGCAATCATGCGAGCGTGAGCGCGGCGGGCGTTAGCTTCGTCGGCCCATTCTTTCTCTTCGCTCAGGATCGTTGACATGCGCTCCTCGCTTGAAGCGGAAAGCCATGGCACCCAGTCGCTGGGGAAGGCGATGCGCGCCTCGGCGAATTCGCCCTGATGCACGCAGGGAATGGTATAGGTGACCATGGGTTCGTCCGCATCGAGCGATACATCGCCCGTCAGCGGGCCGTGGCCCCATGCGCGGAAGTTATCGCCCTTGACGGCCGCCGTCCCGGCAGCAGCATTTGCGAAGTACACTTCCATCTCGACGTCATCGGAATCCGCAGACCAGCCGTCACCCACAAATTTCCAATAGAGCTCGGCGGTATCGGCCCAGTTCATAACCGCACCAGTCATGGTGTAGCTCACGTAATAGATCGCGCTGTCGCCGCTCTCGTGGGGGCTGAATACCTTAATCCTTACGCCGTCACCGGTCTGCTCGACCGTGTAGACGCCAGAGTCTCCCTTGTTCGCGCTATCGACTTTGTTAAACGCGGTGTCGTCTTCCTCGACGCTCAGCACATTGACGCCCGCCGCGCCTCCCTGCTGGTTGGTGCCTGTATTGATCTCCCAAAACACGCCGTTGATGTCGTCGTCGAAATCGAACTGGCGTCCCTCGACAACGGTCAGCGATCCATCGGCCTCAACCGTGGCGCCGATGTAGGTTTGGCTCATGGAGTAGCCGTCGGCGTGTGCGGCGGCAGGCAGCAGCAACAACGCAAGCGCGACGAGTGCGCAGACGGAAGCGAATCGCGCGAATAGGCGGCGCTGCCGACAGGTCTTGGCAACGGGGGCGTTCATAGGCACATCCTTTGTCTGTGATACCAACAGCGTCATTGTCCCACGTTTACGGGCGCACATGACGAATATCTAGGCGACCGGAGCGCCAAACGGGATGAAAGTCACGCCCGCCGCCAGCAGCTAGTCATTGGGGACGTTCTTAAATGACTAGCCGTTAGGGGCACTCTTTGGCATGGCATGCGCCAACGATAGATACCATTTCACAGCTCCGTCACAGGTGTAGTGGCTTTGTGTTGCTGCGACGCGCTCTGATTGAGCCCGCGGGCAAGGGGCATAAAACAGTTGAGCGAAAACGGTTTGCCCCTTTGCCGTTCGCTCGAGGATCATGTCCCCCTTTTCCGCGGAAACCCCGGCAGTTGCGAAGAGCTGCCGGGGTTTCTGTCGTTTGAGGTGCCGAGTTGATGAACAAGAATCAAAGCGCCGAGTCTACGACCCACCATACGCAATGCGGGGCCTCGACAACTTGCGGACCACAGTGACGCCTCCCCATCGCGCCCCGCGCTATACTCGTCCGCATGGATATCAACGCACGCAACATAGCAACACACGCCGCGGACGCGCCAGCGATGCCGCCCGCCTCTGCCCCCGCGCCCGTCGTGGGCCGTTTTGCCCCGTCGCCCTCGGGCCGCATGCACCTGGGCAACGTGTTCAGCTGCCTGTGCGCGTGGCTTTCGGCCCGCAGCCAAGGCGGCAGCATCGTGTTGCGCATCGAAGACCTGGACGATCGCTGCAAGCGCCCGGAACTTGCCACTCAATTGATTGACGACCTGGCCTGGCTGGGGCTTGAGTGGGACGAAGGCCCCTACTACCAGCACGATCGCCTGGATCTGTACGAGGACGCCCTGCGTCAGCTGCAAGACGCCGGCCTCACCTACCCCTGCTTTTGCACGCGCGCCGAGCTCCACGCCGCGAG
>CABUTP010000089.1 GCA_902494545.1 uncultured Collinsella sp.
GCGCCCACATGGTGATCTCAGGGTTGGGCAGCACGCGGTCGGCGATCGAGCGCAGCGCCGACCCCCAGCCGGCGTCGAGCAGGGCATTCCCGCCCAGGACGAGCGCTGCGGAGAGGAGGACGAGCATGGCGGCGAGCGGCCTCCTACGCATCTGCCCTCCCGTCCTCGAAGCGGCGGAACCAGGCGAGAAGGACGGCGTCGGCTGCCAGGGTGAGCACGAGGCCAGCGAGCGCAGCCGTGAGGAGAGGGCCCGCCGCACGCGCGGCGTCGATGAAGGCCTCCACCCCGAGCGACCCCAGGCGCGCGGGCCAGGCGAGCGGCACCCAGCTCAGGGGCGTCGCCAGGGCACCGGTGAGCTCGCCGGTCATGAGGCCGTGCGCAAGTCCGCCCACTGAGAAGAACGCGAGGAGCATACCCGCCGCGCCGGCGCCGATGACGGCGTTGCGGCCGAGGCGCAGGGCCACGCCGAGCCCCAGCGCGTAGAGGGGCAGGCTGCCCAGCACGATGCCCGCCCAGGCGGCCGCAAGCGGAGCGGGCCCGAGCGGCAGGCGCCCGGCGACGGCGAGCACGGCCCCGAACACGCCGAGCGCCACGGCCAGCGCGGCGGCGCCGAGCGCCGCAAGGGCGAGCAGCTTCGCCGCGACGGCGCGCCCGCGCGAGGGGGCCGCCGTGAGGTTGGCGAGGCGCCCGGCAGCGCGCTCCTCGTCCACGGCGAGCCCGCAGACGATGGCGGACATGAGCGGCATGAGGGCGCCGAGGAACTGGGCGTAGGCGTCCGCGCCCAGCGCCGGGTCCCATCGGGTTACGGAGAAGTACTCGCCGCAGGCAAGACCGGCTGCCAGGCCGCAGACGAGGTGCGCCGCCGTGAGCGGGGAGCGCGCCAGGCGCAGGGCCTCGGAGAGCAGGGCCCGCGGGAGAGTCATGCGCGGCGTCGGGTCGGAGAGTCGCGTCATGGCCATCACCTCTCCTCGGAGCGCGCGAACCAGGCCGCGCCCGCCGCCGTGAGCGCGGCGAACGCGAGCGCGCAGACCGCAAGGCCCGCCAGCGTGAGCATGCCGTCCGCCGCGAGCGCCCCGCCGAGCGCCATGTCCGCCGCGAGTGGCTCGCCGCTCGGCAGCACGGGGATGAAGCTCGTGGGGATAACCATGCTCGCCGACGGCGGAAAGAGCTGCGGCAGCGGCACCAGCGACCAGGCAAACCCACCCACGAGCTGCGCGGCGAGCGGGCAGAAGATGCCCGCGAGCATGCCGAGCCGCGCCGTGAGGAAGAGCCCTGCGGGGATCATCCACGCCGCGGTCACCGTGTTGGCGAGCGCGCAGAGGAGCATCGTGAGCGTGCCCGCGGCCGTGAGGCCCTGCGAGGAGAACGCCGAGCCCGCGAGGTAGATGCCGAAGACCACGAGGTTCGAGAGCGTGCAGAGCGCGAGGCACCAGAGCGCCTTGGCCCACCAGGCGCGCCCGAGCGGGAAGCCCAGGCCCAGAAGCCCCCGCATCCGCGTGCGAGCGTCCGCCCGCGCGACGCACGCCACCACGAGCGACAGAGACACGGGCAGGAAGAGCGCGTACCAGTAGTTCCACGCGCTGAAGATCTGCACGCCCCGGTAGGGCATCGCGCCGAGCAGCGGCATCGGCAGCGCCATGAGCACGGCCAGGCGAACCGGTGCCGCGTGGCGCGACTTCAGAGCCTCGGCGCGCAGGCCCGCGAGCAGGCCGCCTTTCTCGCCCGTCATGCCGCCACCTCCCCGCGTGCTCGTCGCCCTTCCCGGCAGAAGCTCATGAAGAGTTCCTCAAGGTCCTGCCCGGGCCGAAGCGCATCCTCGTAGGCGAGGCGCCCCCCGCAGATGATGCCGATGGTGTCCGCCATCTGCTGCACCTCGGAGAGGATGTGGCTCGAGACGATCACCGTCGTACCCGCCGCCGCGAAGCCGCGGATCTGGTCGCGCAGCTCCTCGATCCCGATGGGGTCGAGGCCGTTGGTGGGCTCGTCGAGCACGAGCAGGCGTGGCCGGGCGATCAGCGCCAGCGCGAGCCCCAGGCGCTGCATCATGCCCATCGAGAAGCGCCCGGCGCGCTTCTTCCCGGTGTCCGCGAGGTCCACGGCGGCGAGCACCTCATCTATGCGGCTCTCGGGAAGGCCCAGCAGCGTGGTGCGCACGCGCAGGTTCTCGCGCGCGGTGAGGTCGGGGTAGAGCGGCGCCTCCTCGATGAGGCTGCCGATTGCGTAGAGGTCCTCGCGGCGCCAGGCGTGCCCGGCAAAGAGGATCTCCCCGGCCGTTGGCCGCAGCATCCCGCAGATCATCTTGAGCGTTGTCGACTTGCCGGCGCCGTTGGGGCCGAGCAGCCCGTACACCTCGCCCTCGCGGATATGAAGGCTCACGTCGGCCACGGCGTCCTGCGCCTGGTCGCCGCGACCGAAGCGCTTGGTGAGACCGCGCGTCTCGAGCATGTAACCCATGGGTTTATCCTTTCTCTTCCGGGCGCGCGGGCCGAGCCACCGTGCCCGCGCGCCTTACCTTTCGGGTTCACCATCCATGGTGGGGCGCGTTTCTAACGAAGCCGTAACGGCCGTTGGGCTCTTTTGGCGCCAGCCCTTCTCGACCCGCACGCATTTGCTTAAAGCAACAACTTTCCCGATCGATGTAATCACCGAATCAAAACGTGTACATCAGCCACCAAAGATGCCGAAAAATGTTGCTTTTGGAGGCTGATGTACACAAATGCAGAATCTAGCGCAGCCCAGAGGCACCCTCCACATGTCTGGACTCTCTATGCTTACGCTGGATAGACATCGCCAGAACGGGTATAGTATCGAAAGTTTTGTCGTTTACCAGCGGGGGAGTCCTGTGGGCATCAAGAAGAAGATCAAAAAGGAGCTTATCGGCACTTCCGATTACCCGTCGAATAAGATCTTTACGATCTCCAATTTCATCACCTTTACGCGCCTGGTCCTCACGCTCGTCTTCCTGTACCTGTTCGTGACGGACAACAACCGTGTCGTTGCCATTGTCATCTATGCCATCGCGGCCTCCACCGACTGGATGGACGGCCAGATTGCCCGCATGACCAAAACGGTCTCGTGGCTCGGCAAGGTCATGGACCCCATCTGCGACCGCGCGCTATTGTTTACCGGCGTGCTGGGCCTGGTGGTCCGCGGCGAGCTGCCCATCTGGGTCTGCGTACTCATCATTGGTCGCGATATCTATCTGGGTATCGGCACGCTCATCGTGCGTCACTACCACCGGCGCCCCATCGACGTCGTCTTTCCCGGCAAGATTGCCACGGCACTGCTCATGACCGGCTTCTCGCTTATGCTGCTTGGGTTCCCCGTCATCGACGGCTGGCATCTGCTGCCCGCCACGTTCACGGTATTCCCGGGCCTCAACGGCAGCTCGGTGCCCCTCGGCATCTTCTTTGTGTACGGCGGCGTCATCTTCTCCATGCTCACCGCCATCATCTATTCCGTTAAGGGAGGGGCGGCCATTAAACAGGCCATCGCGCATCCCGAGGACGAAGACACCGACTTTCTTAACCCCGAAATTGAAGACTGATTCATTGGGGTATGATTACGTACGGTTCATTCTTTGCGGCGTGGCCGCGTTAGATAGGGGTTGTCATGGACAACAAGGTTAACAATATGCCTCAGAACGATAAGACTGCGGACGCTACCTGCGTTTTCCGTGTTCCTTCGAGCGATGTCACCGTTCCCGACCTCATGGCCAACGTGCGCATCACCGCTCCGGTTCTGTCCATCGTCAAGGGCCCGCAGACCGGAGCTGCCTTTGAGCTCGAGGACGACGTGACCACCATCGGCCGCGATCCCGCGAACGGCATCTTCCTCAACGACATGACTGTCTCGCGCAGCCACGCACGCATTATTCGCGAGGGCCTGGGCGCCCGTATTGAGGATCTGGGCTCGCTCAACGGCACCTGGGTCGACGGCGCCATCGTCAACGGTGCTCCGCTGCACGACGGCTCTTCCGTTCAGATCGGTACGTTCACGCTCATCTACCACGAGAGCACGCCGGAGCGCATCGAAACCGGTGAGTAGGTAATGGCCGAACGCAACTATCTGAGTATCGGCCAGGTCGTCAATCTACTTCGAGGCGCATACCCCGATCTATCGAACTCAAAAATTAGATTTCTCGAAGATGAGGGGCTCATCACCCCTCATCGTACACCTAAGGGGTATCGCCAGTACTCCAAGGAAGACGTTGACCGTCTCGAGGTCATCCTGCACCTGCAGAAGACCCGCTATATGCCGCTCAACGTCATTAAGCAGCGCTTGGAAAACGCAACGGACCTGTCCACGTTGGCTTACGAGGTGGGTCTTCTGTCCGATGTTCCGCTTAAGACGGAGCCCAAGGAAACCAAGCAAAAGCTGCATCCCATCGAGACGATCCCCGACATGCTCGGCGTCGAGATTTCGTTTATCCGCTCCCTTGCCGAGAACGATCTTATCCGCATCATCAAGAGCCCGCAGAACCGTGAGCTCGTGGATGGCCGAGATTTCCCGATTATCCGTTACTGCTCGGAGCTGTCGCGCTTCCACATTGAGCCGCGTAACCTGCGTCAGTACGTATCGTCGGCAAACCGCGAGTCTTCGATGTTTGAGCAGGTTCTCGTGAGCATGCTCGGCATGGATACTTCCGATGACGAGCGCGACGCCAAGCTCGAGCGCGCTTTTAAGAAGCTGCACGACCTCACCGAGGGTGTGCACACCGCGTTACTTAAGAACCGTGTCTTTGAGTCGCTCAACGCCGTAGTCGAGGACGCTGACATCGATGCCCTCGACGAGGAAATTGCGCGTTCCGAATCCACCAAGGCTAAAAGCGATGGGGCAAGCGTCCCCGCGGTTGCCGCGCACGACGAGTCGCTCGTTCAGCCGTCCAAGGTCGTCGTCCCCTCGCATAACTCGTCTGCCAACACGGGTAAATAACCGCCGTCCACCCGGCAATCCATGAAAGGTCACGCCATGTACGACTTCGAATCGCATATTGTCGATATCCCCGACTATCCCGAGCCTGGAGTCGTCTTTAAGGACATCACGCCGCTCTTTGGCAATCCCGAGGCCCTGAAGGCCATGGTGGATGCCCTGGCCGAGCATTTTGCCGACATGGGCATTACCAAGGTCGTAGGACCCGAGGCCCGCGGCTTTATGGTCGGTGTGCCCGTGGCCGTCGCCCTGGGTGCCGGCTTTGTTCCCGCACGTAAGCCGGGCAAACTGCCGCGCAAGACGGTCAGCGAGAGCTACGAGCTCGAGTATGGAACGGATTCTATCGAGATCCACGCCGATGCCATCAGCTCTAAAGATACCGTGTTGATTCTGGACGACTTGGTCGCGACGGGCGGAACCGTCGAGGCAACAGGTAAACTGGTGCGAGATATGGGCGCAAAGCTTGTAGGTTACGGTTGTATCCTTGAGCTTGCGTTTCTCAACCCGCGCAAGAAGCTCACGCCTTCTAACGAGGACGTTGAGCTCTTTAGTCTGGTAACGGTGGACTAGCCGCTACCCTTAGATACCGGAAAGGAAGCTACATGCGCACAGCAAACACGCACAGAAACATGGCACGCTGCGCTGCTACGGCAACCCTCGCTTGTGTTTTGGGCCTGGGCCTCGTGGCTCCGGCCTACGCCGATACCGCATCCGATCTTGCCGCTGCTCGTACCAAGCTCGAGCAGATCGGCACGCAAACCCAGCAAATTCATGAAGAACTCTCCGCTCAGACGCAGGAGCTTGATCAGACTGCAGGCGAGATCACGCAAAAGCAGCAAGAGATTGCCGAAGGTCAGGCAAAGCTTTCGTCCTACGTTGCCGGTGAGTACAAGACCGGCGGCCTGAGTCTCCTTCAGGTTCTGACGGGAGTCGACGATCTGGGGGACATGCTCAACCGTCTGTTCTACTACGGTAAGGTGTCCGACAAGCAGGCCCAGACCATTCAGGAGGTCAAGGACCTTAAGCAGCAGCTCACCGATAAGCAGACCGAGCAGGAGAAGAACGTCGCCGCGACGCAAAAGAAGGTCGACGAGCTCAATGCCCAGCAGGCTGAGGCTCAGAGTGTCGTGAACTCCCTGGATTCTCAGCTGCAGGCCGAGCTTGCTGCCGAGGCCGAGGCCAACGCCGCGCTGCAGGCCGGTATCAACGCCAGCACTGCCGAAAAGGCCACGGTGAGCAACGACACCGCCGGTACGACCGAGAACACAAACAATGGTGGCGGTACGACCAACAACGGCGGCGGCAACACGCCTGCGCCCGCGCCCGCTCCTGCCCCCACGCCGCAGCCCGTTACGCCCGCTCCGACTCCGACGCCTTCCGCACCGAGCCAGTCCGTTGACGGCGGTACCGTTGTTTCGCGCGCCTACAGCAAGCTCGGATACGCTTACTCTTGGGGCGGCATTGGCCCAAACAGCTTTGACTGCTCCGGCTTTGTAAGCTACTGCCTCACCGGCCGTTATTGCCGCCGTGGCACCACGGGCACCTTCATGGGCTGGACCCGCGTGTCCGATCCCCAGCCTGGTGATGTCGTGGTTAACTCCTACCATACCGGCATCTACATTGGTAACGGCCAGATGATCCATGCTTCCGACTACAAGACGGGCGTTATCATCAGCTCCGTTGCCGCTGGCATGA
>CABUTP010000090.1 GCA_902494545.1 uncultured Collinsella sp.
AAGGTTACCGAGGATGGCGTGCTCGCTGTTGAGGACTTTAACCTCACCGTTCACGACCAGGAGTTCGTCGTCCTCGTTGGCCCGTCTGGCTGCGGTAAGTCCACGACGATGCGCATGGTTGCTGGCCTGGAGGACATCACCTCGGGTGACGTGTTCATCGACGGCAAGCGCGTCAACGACGTCGCTCCCAAGGACCGCGACATCGCCATGGTGTTCCAGAGCTACGCTCTGTACCCCAACATGACGGTGTACGAGAACATGGCGTTTACGCTTGAGCTCAAGAAGGTCCCCAAGGACGAGATCGACCGCAAGGTTCGCTCCGCTGCCGAGATCTTGGGTATCACCGAGTACCTCGACCGTAAGCCCAAGGCGCTTTCGGGCGGCCAGCGTCAGCGTGTCGCTATCGGCCGCGCCATCGTGCGTGATCCTAAGGTCTTCCTGATGGACGAGCCGCTGTCCAACCTGGATGCCAAGCTGCGTAACCAGATGCGTGCCGAGCTCATCAAGCTGCGCCATGAGATCAAGGGCACGTTCATCTACGTCACCCACGACCAGACCGAGGCCATGACCCTCGGCGATCGCATTGTGGTCATGAAGGACGGCGTCGTCCAGCAGATCGCCACGCCGCAGGAGGTCTTCAACCACCCCGCGAACATCTTCGTCGCCGGCTTTATCGGCGTGCCGCAGATGAACTTCTTCGATGCCCAGCTGGTGCGCTCGGGCAACGGCTTTACCGTCAAGACCGAGGATATGAACGTGGCGCTCGCTCCCGAGACCTGCGCTCAGCTTGCTCTCAACTGGGACGACGGCGACGTGAAGGAGATTACGGCCGGCGTGCGCCCCGAGCAGATTCTGCTTGCCGACAAGGACGAGGAGGGTGCGCTCCAGGGTACCGTCGAGGTGACCGAGCTCATGGGTTCGACCGAGCATGTCCACGTGACCGCTCCCGATGGCCAGTTCGTCCTGATCATTCCCGTTGTCGACCTTGAGGCCAAGGGTGCGCTCAAGGCTGGCGACACCATCTGGTTCAAGTTCGAGAAGAACGCGACCCATCTCTTCGATAAGGTGTCCGGCAAGAACCTTATCTAGGCCCGGTGCATCCAGGCCCTCCTTTTGGGCGACTGCGGCTTTGCCATCCTTTTGCCGTGGTCACATATAAGGCTCCCCTCCCGTCCACTGGGCGAGAGGGGAGCCTTTCTTTATGACGGGGTTGTCTGGTCGGTCGTTTGTCTCGATTTGTAACAAGTAGAGGATCGAATTGGCTTTAGATGTTACAGAACGAGATTGAGTTGAGCCGCCTGTCCTTCCGTCTCGATCTGTAACACGAAGGACTGATTTCGGTAGTTACCTGTTACAGAACGAGATTGTTTTAGCCGGCTTATCCATTTGTCTCGATCTGTAACAGTAAGGGCGGATTTCGGACGTTAGATGTTACAGATTGAGATAAACCCTAGGGAAAGAACCGGTTTGTCTTGATCTGTAGCAGGTAGGACCGTTTTGGCCGAATAGGTGTTACAGATTGAGACGATTTAGTCGAGGCGGCTCACAGGGGCAACGCACGGGCACAAAAAAACGGAGCCGTGTTGCCACGACTCCGTTCCTCAAGAGGATGGTAAGGGGAATGGGTTAGTCCAGGTGCCAAATCTCGTCGTTGTACTGGGAGATCGTACGGTCGGACGAGAAGGCGCCGGCGTTGGCGATGTTGATCAGCGCCTTGCGCATCCAGGCATCCTGGTCCTCGTAGTCGGCCAGCACGCGCTCCTTGGTCTGGATGTACTCCTCAATGTCGAGCAGGGCCATAAACCAGTCCTTGCCCTTGATGTCATCGTGCAGACGCTGCAGGCGCTCCGCGTTGCCGGTCGCCATAAAGGCGGGGTTGGTGATGAAGTCCACCAGCAGTTTGATGCCGGGCTTGCGGTAGAGCGCGCCGGCGTTGTAGGTGCCGTCGGCGTAGAGCTGCTCGACCTGTTTGGACGAGGCGCCAAAGGTATAGATGTTCTCGTCGCCCACGAGCTCAGCAATCTCCACGTTGGCACCGTCGAGCGTGCACAGGGTCAGGGCGCCGTTGAGCATGAACTTCATGTTGGAAGTGCCGCTCGCCTCCTTGGAGGCCAGACTGATCTGCTCGGAGATGTCGGCGGCGGGGATTACGCGCTCGGCGGCGGTGACGTTGTAGTTCTCGATCATGACGACCTGCAGGTAGGGGGCCACGTCGGGGTCGTTGGCTATCCACTGGGACAGCGTCAGGATTAGGTGGATGATGTCCTGAGCGATGGTATAGGCAGGCGCTGCCTTGCCGCCAAAGATGATGGTGACGGGGTGCTTAGGCTTATTGCCGTTTTTGATGTCGAGATACTTCCAGATGATGTAGAGCGCGAGCATCTGCTGGCGCTTGTACTCGTGGATACGCTTGACCTGAACATCGATGATGGCGTTGGAGGGAATGGTCACACCCTGCTCGAGCGCCATGAACTGGCGCATGATGGCCTTGGCCTCGGTCTTGGTGGCAGCCAGGCGCTCAAGAACATCTTTGTCGTCGGCGAACTTGGCGAGTTTGCTCAGATCGCCGGTGCTGCGCCAGTCGGTGCCGATCACATCGTCGAGCAGGCTGGCGAGCGCGGGGTTGGCCCCATGGATCCAGCGGCGGAAGGTGATGCCGTTGGTCTTGTTGGAGAACTTCTTGGGATAGATCTCGTAGAACGGATGAAGCTCGGTGTCCTCCAGGATCTTGGTGTGGAGGGCGGCTACGCCGTTGATGGAGAAGCCAAAGTGGATGTCCATGTGGGCCATGTGGACGGTATCGTGTTCGTCGATAATGGCGACGCGCGGGTCATCGTGCTCGGCCTTCGCGATCTCATCGAGCTTGACGATAATGTCGGCGATGGCAGGGGAGACCTTCTGCAGGCTGGCGAGTGGCCACTTCTCGAGCGCCTCGGCAAGAATCGTGTGGTTAGTGTAGGCGACCATGGAGCGTACGATGGTCACGGCCTCGTCAAACTCGATGTCGTGCTCGGTGGTGAGCAAGCGAATGAGCTCGGGGATGACCATGGTGGGGTGCGTGTCATTGATTTGGACTACGGCGTAGTCGGCCAGGTCGTGCAAGTTGCTGCCGCGCTCGATGGCCTCGTCGATCAGGAGCTGGGCGGCGTTGCTCACCATGAAGTATTCCTGGTAGATGCGAAGCAGGCGGCCCTGCTCGTCGGAATCATCCGGATAGAGGAACAAGGTGAGGTTCTTGGCGATCTCGGTCTTGTCGAAGTCGATGGAGCTGCCGGGGACCAGGCCGTCGTCGACACTTGCCAGGTCGAACAGGCGCAGGCGGTTCTTGGTGGGCTGGCCATAACCGGGCACATCGATGTTGACGAGCTTGGAAGTAACGGCAAAATCACCGAACTCGACGGTGTAGGAGCGGTCGTCGTCGATCAGGATGTCTTGCTCGCCAAGCCACTCGTCGGGGACGGCCTTCTGCTGGTTGTCGACAAAGCGCTGGCGGAACAGGCCGTAATGGTAGTTGAGGCCCACGCCGTCGCCGGTAAGGCCCAGCGTGGCGATGGAATCCAAGAAGCATGCGGCCAGACGGCCCAGGCCGCCGTTGCCGAGCGACGGTTCGACCTCGAACTCCTCGATCTTGTTGAGGTCGTGGCCCGCGGCGGTGAGCTGGTCCTTAACCTCGTCATAGATGCCAAGGTCGATCATATTGTTGATGAGCAGCTTGCCGATCAAAAACTCGGCAGAGATGTAGTAGAGCTTTTTCTTGCCGTTGTTGAGAGGACAGGCGGCAGAGCGCTCCTGCACGAGCTTGGCCAGCAGCTTATAAATACGACGGTCATCGAGTTGCTCGAGCGAAGTTCCAAAGGACTGCTCGGCGAGTTCCATGAGGTTAATTTGGGGCATGTTTTCTCCTGTGATGGGTTGTTTCATGTCTGCAATTCATAAGAAGCCCGCGCGAGGGATTGGAAGTGGCCTCGCGCGGGGAAAACGGACGCGTCCGCACGGTGGGGTAGAGTCGGGCGCGGTGGCTCCTATTGGGGAAGCTCAATTTCGGCTTCCGACGGGATGCGGAAGTAGGTTTCGGTCCAGCCGGTGAGCTTGTGCTCGAGCTCGCGGGTGATGGCGCCATCGAGCATGCGCCAAGTCCAGTTGCCGCCCAGGGTGGCGGGGGTGTTGATGCGTGCCTCGTTGCCCAGATTGAGTAGGTCTTGCATGGTGTAGATGCAGGTATCGCTCACGCTGGCGGCGATGGTGCGGTTGAGTGCATCGGCCATGGGTTCGCCGGCCTGCTGGTGGGTGTACAGGGCCGCCTGCTCGCGCTGACGCGGGGTGGCCGTTCCCTCAAACCAACCGCGCGCCGTCTCGTTGTCGTGGGTGCCCACATAGGCGACGGTGTTGGCGATGTAATTATGCGGCAGGTAGTACGAGTTGGTGCCCTCAAAGGCGAACTGCAAGATCTTCATGCCGGGGAAGCCCGAGTTGTCGCGCATGTCGATGACGCCGGGGGTTAGGAAGCCCAGGTCTTCGGCGATGATGGGCAGCGTGCCGAGCTTTTCCTCGAGCGTCTTGAAGAACTTGAGGCCGGGGCCCTGCGTCCACGAACCGTAGGACGAATCGGGTGAGGAGAACGGCACTTCCCAATAGGCCTCGAAGCCGCGGAAGTGATCCAGGCGGATGACATCGTACATGTCGAGGGCGGCGCGGATGCGGCCCTCCCACCAGGAGAAACCGTCGGCCTCCATGGCGTCCCAGTCATAGATGGGATTGCCCCAGTACTGGCCGGTGGCAGAGAACTGATCGGGCGGCGTGCCAGCGACACTCACAGGATTACCGGCGGCGTCGATCTTAAAGAGCTCGGGCGTAGCCCACATCTCGACGGAGTCGCGCGAGACATAGATGGGCAGGTCGCCGATGATAAGGATGTCGCGCTCGTTGGCATAGGCCTTGAGGCGGCTCCACTGACGATCGAAGAAGTACTGCGTCATCTGGTGGTAGAGCATGCGCGCGGGATGGGCGGCGCAGACCTTGGCAGAAGCCTCACCGCGGGTACGGAGCTCTGCGGGCCACTCCCAAAATGCCTTGAGACCGCACTCCTCCTTGACGGTCATGAACTCGCAGTAGGGGATGAGCCAGTCTTCGTTAGTTTGGACAAACTCGTCGAAGTCGGCCGGCTTGTCGGCGGCAAAGCGCTCGGCGGCGCGATCGAGAATCTGACGACGGCCACCAAAGATGGCACCATAGTCGACATTGCTGGGGTCGGAACCCAGGTACACGCCGTCGATATCGCACTGCTCCAGATAGCCGGCCTCGATGAGTTCGGCAAAGTCAATGAAGTTGGGGTTGCCCGCACGGGCCGAGAACGACTGATAGGGCGAGTCGCCATAGCTCGTCGTCGTAAGGGGCAGAATCTGCCAGTAATGTTGTTTACACGAGGCAAGAAAATCGACAAAGTCGTAGGCATTCCAGCCAAAGCCGCCGATTCCGTATGGTCCGGGCAGAGATGAGACGGGCATGAGGACGCCGCTTGCACGCTCCATGAATGCGCTCACCAACCTTCTTGTTGTGGGATCGGCCTGCCGATGGAAGAGCAGTCCGCCCCCGGTGTTCTGATTCGATACATCTATTGTAGAACATGTTGTTTAAACATGTACGGGCAAGATAAAAAAGTTGGCCCATTTTCGGTAAATGGTTACGCGCCATGAAAAAAGCCCCGGTCTCACATCGTGAGATCGGGGCAAGAACGGTATGTAGGTTTTTGCTACTCGGCGTCGGCGAAGCCGTTGGGGTTGTGGCTCTGCCAGTTCCAGCTATCGCGGCACATGTCCGCGATGTCGTACTGGGCCTTCCAGCCCATCATGCGCTCGGCCTTGGAGGCGTCGCACCAGTTGGCAGCGATGTCGCCGGCGCGGCGCTCGCGGATCACGTAGGGCAGCTCCTTGCCACAAGCCTTGGAGAAGGCGGCGACGACCTCGAGTACCGAGGTGCCGGTGCCGGTGCCCAAGTTAAAGATCTCGACGCCGGTCTTGCCGTTCATCCAGTTAAGGGCGGCAACGTGACCAGAGGCCAGATCGCACACGTGGATGTAGTCGCGCACGCCGGTGCCGTCGGGGGTGGGGTAGTCGTTGCCAAAGACCTGAACGGCCTCGAGCTTGCCCACGGCGACCTGGGCGACATAGGGCACCAGGTTGTTGGGGATGCCCTTGGGGTCCTCGCCGATCAGGCCCGACGGATGAGCGCCGATGGGGTTGAAGTAACGGAGCAGCACGACGTCCCACTCGGGGTCGGCGGTGTGGACGTCCATAAGGATCTGCTCGATCATCCACTTGGTCCAACCATAGGGGTTGGTCGCGGGCTTCTTAGGATCCTCCTCGGTGACGGGCGGGTTGTCCGGGTCGCCGTAGACGGTCGAGGAGCTCGAGAAGATGATGGACTTGCAGCCATGGTTGCGCATGACGTCGATGAGCACCAGGGTGTTCTCGATGTTGTTGTGGTAGTACTCGACGGGCTTACTCACCGACTCGCCGACGGCCTTAAAGCCGGCGAAGTGGATGACGCGGTCGATCTGATGGGTGTCGAAGATCTTGTTCATGGCCT
>CABUTP010000091.1 GCA_902494545.1 uncultured Collinsella sp.
CGGAAAGCACATTAAGTGCTTTCCTTTGCGTGCGGAACTCGCGACAAACTTAACCCCCGCCCTCAGCCCCGGAGACCCTCCCTGCCGTCACATTATTCAACCAGTTTTGCGGGCGTGCGCCGCTGCGCGGCTAGCCCGCGTGCTCCTCGGCGGGGTTGGTCTGATGGATCTTGCTGAACTTCCGCCTTTGGCTCATAAAAAACGGGGGATGCGTTGTGCATCCCCCGTTTTTGTTGCGTTTACTCTAGGTCAATAAACTTGGTGCTCAGGATCTTGCCGTCTTTGACAAGCATTCTGGCCATGGTGGGGCCTCTGGTGCCTCTGGGGTAGCTGGCGCTGCCTGGGTTGAGGACCAGGCAGCGGCCTACTTGGGCTTCTTTGGTTACGTGGGTGTGACCGTTGATGGCTACGTCTACGGATCCCACGGGCAGGTCTTCGCGGTAGTGGGCTACGGCGAATTTGAGTCCTTCGTAGGTGAAAAGGGCCAGACGGTCCACATCCGGACCGTAGTCGCGGTAGTAGTCGTTGTTTCCTAGGACCGCTCGCACGGGGGCGATGGTGCATAGATGCTCGTAATCCATCTCTGAGGTGAGGTCTCCGGCGTGGATGATCAGATCTGCGCCCTTGAGCTCGTCCAGAAGCGCGGGCGAAAGATAGCCGTGGGTGTCCGAGATGATGTCGATGCGCTTGGCGCTTGCACTGTTCATGGGATCCCTTCTTCAAAACCGATTCGACGTATATACAAAAAGCCCCACGGCTCCGCAGACAATTGGTCTACAGGGCTGCGGGGCCAGTGTGCTAGAGGCTCAGGGCCTTCTTGAGCGGCACAACGCGGCGGCGCGAGACCGGCACGCGTTCGTCGACGCCCGTAATGCCCAGTTGGATAGCGCCCGAGGGCACCGTCTCGACATCCGTGACGCACGCCAAGTTGACGATATAGCGGCGATGAACGCGAAAGAAGCCAAAGTCGCAAAGCTTGGCCTCGAACTGCGCCAGCGAAGTCGTCGATAGAAAACGATCATCGACGGTATAGATACAGGAGTAATCGTCCTTGGCCATGATGAAGCGAATGTCATCCACGGGAATGAGGACCTTACGGCCGCCCTTTTCCACCGGAATGCGCTCGATGGTGGCCTTGCTGTCCGTGACGGGCTTGGCGTGCTGCATGACCTTCTCGATCGCGCGATCCAGGCGTGCCTCCTCAACCGGCTTCATTAGGTAATCGACGGCATCAACGTCGAACGCCTCGACGGCATGATCGCTATACGCGGTCACAAACACAATCGCCGGCGGATTCTTAAGCTTATGCAGTGCCTCGGCAAGCTGCAGGCCAGAAGCGCCGGGCATCGAGATATCGAGAAATACGACATCGACGCGGCTTTCCATCAACATCTCAATGGCGGAGCGGACGCTCGACGCCTCAGTGATCGTGCCGATCTTGCCCGTCTGCTCGAGCAAGAAGCGAAGTTCCGAACGGGCCGGGGCCTCATCATCCACAATCATCGCACGCAGCATAGGGATTAAACCTTTCGTCAACAAACTACGCTGGGCATCCGCCGCTTGGCGTTGAGCCCATAGCCTTTTATTTTACTCTTGAATGTCAAAGATGCTCTCTGACAAATCAAGATGCAGGAGCACTTTGGTGCCCTTGCCCGGCGCCGATTCGACGCGCGTATAAGAGTGCGGTCCATAAAAGCGATGGATGCGCTCAGAAATATTGTGCATGGCCACGCCGGCGCCGCCGCCTTGCGGGGAGTTGGCGTCGGGACGGGCGGAGCGCTCATCAAACAGCCTGGCGGCGGTGCCCTCGTCCATGCCCACGCCGTTGTCGGCCACGGCAATCAGGATTGCGTCGTCGCCGTCTTGATGGACGGTCACATCGATCTGCAGGGCATCGCCATCGCCCATGCCATGCCGCACGGCGTTCTCGACAATGGGCTGGATTACAAAGGCCGGGACCAACGTGTCCTCGACATCCTCGGAGACATCGAAGGTCGCCAGTACGCGGTCCTCGCCAAAGCGCGCCTTCTCAAACGTCAGGTAGCGCTTGGTCTGGGCAACCTCGCGCGAGACCGGGATAAGCGACCCCGAGTTGTCGAGCGTGGCGCGATAGAACGAGGAGAACTCGCGCAGCAGCTCGCGGGCACGCAGCGGGTCGGTACGCGTAAACGACGCGATGGTGTTGAGCGTGTTAAACAGAAAGTGCGGATTGATCTGCGCCTGCAGGGCACGCACCTCGGCACGGGCCGTGAGTTCCTTTTGCACCTCGAGCTCGTGGATGGCGAGCTGCGTGGACAGGATCTCGGCAAAACCCGAGGCGAGCGCATACTGGGTACGGTCGACGGCACGCGGGGTCTTGTAGTAGAACTTGAGCGTGCCGACGGTGCGGTCGCCCACCTTGATGGGCGCGATGATGCCGGCGGGAACATGGTTGTGCGAGCCATCCGCACCCACCACGTCCACCACGCGGTTGAACGACTGCACGATGCCGTGCTCAATGACGTAGCGCGTGGCAAGCGTATGGATGGGCGAATCGGGCAGCAGCTTTTCCTCGAACTCGCCCACGCAGGCCAGCACGTTGCCCTCATCGGTGATGGCAACGGTCATGGCACGTGTCTCGGGCAGGATACGCCGGCACACCAAAAGCGCCGATTCCTGCGTCAGGCCGCCTTTAATGTCCTCGAGCATGGCCGAGGCAACCGAAAGCGTCTCCTCGGTGTACTGGGAGCGTACCGAATCGGGATTGAGCGTCAAAAAGATAAAGATGCACAGGAAGATGCACAGCAGCGCACAGGCGATCACCGTGGCAATCGGCTCAATGCCAGTCGCCAGGGCAAAGATAAAGTACACCAACACGCAAACGGCGCAGACAACGGCGATGATGCGAAAGATTGAAATTGAATTATCGCGCTGGGCGCGGCGGTCGATCATTCAGCCCCCTCCAGGATGCTAATCAGTTGTGCGTCGCGCCAAAGTTCATCCATGATCTTGGGCCAGAAACTCTGAAAACGCAGGTAGCTTGCGGCGTTTTGGCGGGCATAGGTCTTGGCCTCGTCAATACCATGACGCCAGATGCGCAGATACCCCTCGTGCTCGCGGGTAAACATGCTGCGAACCATGGCGGTCTTGCGCACGCGGTCGTCGAGCTCACGCGAGATCCACGGACCAGGATAGGGCATGAGTGATGCGGCCGTAACCGGAATGAGCTCCTTTTGGTGCGCAGCGAACGTCAGCTTGGACCGCTCGTAGTACCAACGGTACACGTCCTGCATAAAGCGCGGCGAGCGCTTCTCGGACTCGGGCGGCAGGTGGCGCACGGTCCACTCGTTATCGAACCACACGTCATAGCCGAACATGCGCATGTTAAACAGGTAGTCCAGATCCTCGCCGCGGGTGATAAACGGGTCGAAGGCCACGCGCGTAAAGGCGCGGGCGTGCAGGGCCACAAGGCCGCCGCACACGTAATTGGAACGCGAGATGCGGGTGCCCGAGAGCGCCTTTTTCATCCAGCGATTGAACTCGATACGCTTGGTCCACCAGCGATGGCAAATGCCCACTTTGTCCGTGGGAGCCAGCGGCGACCCGTCGCGATCGTAAAAGTATCCGCTCTTGACTAAAATCGGCAGGCCCTGACGCGTCTGTTGGCCCAGTGCATAGGTCGCACGCTTCATAAAGTCGGCATCGATGACGGTCTCGTCGTCATCCAAAAACACAACCGCGTCGTGCCCCAGCACCGCCGCGCAGGCAAGACCCATGTTGCGGATGGCGCCGTAGCCGCGCAGGCTCACGCACTCGCCCGAGCCTTTGGGCGCAATCTGCGCCACGCGGTCGGCAACACGCGAAGCCTGAGTATTGGTAACGATGGTGACCTTAAGTGTGGGATGAGCATTAACGATTTCGTGCACGCGATGGGATACGTCGGCCGTGGCAGAAACCGGACAGACCACCAAGAGAATGATGCGCGGAATGTCGCGCACCTGTTCGAGCGAAGTCAGGCAGCGATCGAGTTCCGGGTTGGCGGCATTGAGCGACGTCGAGTGATCGTAGGTGCCGGGAGCGTTTGCTTGGGTATCATCGCCCGCCCAATATGTTGGGATCACAACCGTGGCGTTCATACCTTTACCCTCCTTGCAACACAAAAACGGGGCGCCGCCAAACACAGGCGACGCCCCGCGACCTAGCTGATTCCATCATACCCACTTGGGCTACAACATTGTTCGGAAGTCAGAATGATTTATGCGGCCACTTCCAAAAGAGTACTGCAGATAGGCACAATTGCTGTACTGAGCCCGGTTGCTTTACGCCGCCGCCTGAGCCATGCGGGACAGACGGAGCAGCAGCACAAAGCCAACAACCAGCAGAACGCCAATAGAAAGGACGCCCAGCGACGGGTTGCCGGTCAACGAGGTGACAACCGATACCAGGAAGGTGCCCATAACGCTTGCGTAACGACCAAAGATATCGAAGAAGCCGTAGTACTCGTTGGACTTTTCCTTGGGGATGATGCGGCCAAAATAGCTGCGGCTGAGCGCCTGCACGCCACCCTGGAACAAGCCGACCAAAATGGCGAGCACCCAAAACTCAAAGGCAGTCTTTAAGAAAAACGCGGCAAAGAGCACGATGCCCATATAGGCGGCGACGGCCACCAAGATCATGTTGAGTGTGCCCACGCGACCGGCGAGCTTGCCGTAGATGATGGCGGACGGAAAGGCCACAAACTGCGTAACGAGCAGCGCCAGCACCAGTTGGGTCGAGTCGATGCCCAGAGCCGATCCGTAGCTGGTTGCCATGGAAATAACCGTGTGCACACCGTCGATGTAGAAGAAGAACGCGATCATGTAGACCAGCACGGTCTTGTTGTGGGCGATCTCGCGCATGGTGTGTCCGACCTCGGAGAACACGCCGCCCACGATGTGGCCGATGGTGTCCTCGGGACCGCGCTCGCGACCGTACTTTTGCTTATAGGTGCGAATGAGCGGCAGGGTAAAGATAAGCCACCAGGCGCCAGTGATGACAAACGACAGACGCGTTGCCAGCATGGTGGGGACGCCAAGAGCGGGGCCACCCATGATAAGTGCCAGGCAGATGATGAACGGCACGGTGGAACCGATGTAGCCCCAGGCATAACCCGAGCTGGACACGGCATCCATGCGCTCGTCGGTGGTAATGTCGGGCAGCATGGCGTCGTAGAACGTCATAGAAGAGTTAAGGCCGATGGTGCACAGCACGTACACGGTCAAAAATGCCATGGCGGACATTGGGATAGCCTGCGCCAGGCAAAGCACCAGGCCCGTGAGGAAGAAGCCCAAGAAGAACTTGATCTTGTTGCCTGCGTAGTCAGCAAGCGCGCCCAGAATGGGCATGAGCATGGCAATGACCAGCGAGGCAATCGTCTGCGCGTTGCCCCAAGCGACCACCAGGTCTGCCGAGGAAGCACCGGTATTGATGGCGTTAAAGTAGATGGGCACCACCGAGGTATTGAGCAGCACGAGGGCCGAGTTGCCCACATCGTACATAACCCAGTTACGCTCGAGCTTGGTGTATTTCATGGACAGGGCCCCTTCGTATTCGCCCGATATGCAGTTAGTTCATCGTACCCCAATTGTCCAGAGGCGCCGGTAAGGAATCGGCAAAGGGGCACGCACGAGCCCTACTCCTCGCGGTCGAACTCTTCGTCGGCGCCGAGCACACGACCGCTGTAATTGACGTGGTTGGTCACGGCTTCCATATCGCCGGTCTCGATAAAGCGGGCGACGGTGAGCTCGTAATCGACCAGCGCGCGGTCAAAGACCTCGGGGAAGCTCTCGTTCGAGACCTCGTCGATAAAGGGGTTCTCCCATGCCAAGTGGCCCAGATTGCCGGTACGCTCAGGCAGCTCGGTCGTCACGCGGTGCGCAAGGCCGTCGAGCAGCGAATAATCGTGCACCAAGCCCTCGAGCAGGGCAATCGCGCGCGTCTTGGCCGAACCGGCGGGCTCGATAGTGCGGTAGAGCAGCTGCATGTCGGCTACGGCGCCGCCGTACTCCCCCGCCGGGATGTCGATACCGTACACGCGCCCGGCGACGTAGCTCATCAGCACGCCGGCAACGCGATTGATGCGGTCGGTGGTAACGATCTCGCCCGCCGGCGGATAATCCTCGACCGTTGCCCCATCGCGCTTGAGCTGCAGCATCAGCACGTCCAAGTCGCTTTCGAGCACGGCATGAACTTGACTGCCCGAAGCCTCGAGCTCGGGATCGGACTCGACAATGCCAAACTGCTGCTCGTAGACAAAGGGATGGGCATTGCGATCGAGCACATAGTGCGACAGCAGGCCCAGCGCAAAGGCCCGGCCCAGATTGGCATCGCGCGGCTGCAGGTGCGACACGCCGTCGCGCAGGCACGAGAACTGGCGCGACATGCGCGAGCGGTGCATGACCTGAGCAAGCGACATGCAGTCGGAAATGCGCGGCGTGAGCATGTGGAAGAAGAACGGGTCGGGACCTTGGTTTCCCAGGATAAAGGCGATGCGCTCCTCGTCGGACGTAATAACGCCCTGCGGAAGACGGTCGATGCTTTCCTCGCCAAAC
>CABUTP010000092.1 GCA_902494545.1 uncultured Collinsella sp.
GGTCAGCGTGCCGTACATGGCCACGTGCCAATCGAGTGTGTCGGCCACAAACTTGCCAATCGAGGTCACAAAGACCATCGCCACGGAAAACGCACCATATACTACCGAGATGGCAAGCGAAGTTTGCTGTGGGGACAGAAGCTCAGGGATGTACGTCACGCCCACGGCGAGCAGCGCACCCGAGACAGAGCCCAGGACAATGCGCGAGATAAAGAGCACCTGGAAGTTGGGCGCCAGTGCCATAAACAAATTGCCAAGCACAAAGACGATGCTATAGCACACGAGCAGCTGGTAGCGGCGAAAACGGCCCGTGCTGAGCGCAAGCGTCGGCGTAGCGATGGCGTAGACGAGCGCGAACACGCTGATGAGCTGGCCCGCAGTGGCAAGTGATACGCCGAGTTCCGTTGCCAAGTCGCTTTCGATGCCGATGACCACGAACTCGGAGCAGCCGAGCGAGAATCCCAACAGCACGAGCAGCGCCAGGCAGAGCTTGGTGCGCGCGGGGGAGAGCGCGGCGGCGGTTGACTTTCTTTTAGGCGTGGTTGCGGCGGTCAAGGTTGTCACTCCAATGTCGCATGAATAAGCGGGATTCAATCCCTGCAACTCTAGCAGAATGTGACAAAGGGGCAGTCCCTTTGTCACATTGCGCTGCCGGCCAGTCGCCCAAACCGTCACAACATTCGATGAAAATCTCGAAATCGAAGAAAAGCGTCGAATGTTGTGACGGTTTTCGTGTTTGGCGCGGGTGAGCTTCCGCGTCATCTGAGGGTATAAGGCTAGCAAGTGTTTATTTGCGAGGCCTAAGGGGCGCCCCATATGGATATCGATAACTTTGAATGGTGGTATAGCGAGGGTGAGGCTCCGGACGAGGAGTGGGACGAGCCCGCGCCGCGTGACGTGTCGAGCGACGAGGACGAGACCGGCAACGATGCCGCTGTCGAGCCTGACGCCGCCTCTGATGCCGCCGAACCCCTAACCTTTGAACAGGCCTGGGCCCAGGCCGAGGCCGACGAGGCTAAGGCCGATGCCACGGCCACACTCGGTGAGCCGGCGGACATGTCCATCTCGCCGGCCAAGACCCCGCAGCCGCGCCATAACATCGACCCCGGCAGCACGGCATCCTTCAGCATACTCGACGTGCCCGCGCAGGGTGCTCAGGCGCCTGCGCCCACGCATCGCCCCAACCTAGCTCGCGAGGAAGACGCGGGCCGCCGCTCCCCGCTCGGCCCCATCCTCATCGCCTTCATGGCCGGCGTCATCGCTTGCTCGGCGATCGGAAATGTCTGGAGCCATGTGGAGCAACAGCGCAAAGATGCCGCCAAGGTCGAGATGTCTGTCGAGCAATCGCTCAGCCGCACGCGCTCGGTACATGTGTCGGTCGAGGTCAAGGACGGCGCGACGTGGGACACCGCCCGCGGCGATAGTCAGATGCTCATCCACATCGTGGGCCGCACGCTCAGGGGGCAGGCGATTGACGAGTATCAATATGTCAACTCCGCTGGCGAGGGCGTCGAACTCAAGCCCGGCGACTACGAGCTCACGGTCGATGAGCCGCCCGTCGCCACCGACGGCACGCGTTACCGCGCCTCAAAGCGCATGGTCCCGGTGAGTTTTAATTCGCAAGCACCCGATACGGTCGATAGCACGCCGCAGGGTGGGTTTGACCTTTATGCTATTGCTCAATAACTGCGCCTGCCGCTCAGCCCTGCTGCCAAGAGTGGGACAATAACCCTCGACACTGTTGTTTACTTTTGGAGGAAGTAGCATGTCCACCGTCACTACCATCAAGCGCGGCGGCCTCACCGCGGCCATCGATTCCATGGGCGCCCAGCTCACGAGCCTTGCCCTCAACGGCAACGAGTATCTGTGGCAGGGCGACCCGGCCTTTTGGGGCAAGCACGCGCCTATCCTGTTCCCCATTGTGGGATCGCTGCGCAACAACACGGCGACGTCTGCGGCCGGCACCTGCGAGATGGCGCGCCACGGCATCGCGCGTATCGTGGAGCACAAGATCGTCGAGGTGTCGGAGGACGGTTCGTCCGTTACCTACGAGCTCACCGACACGCCCGAGTCGCTCAAGGCGTTCCCGTTCCACTTTAAGCTCAACATGACCTATGCCCTAACCGGCGACGCCACGCTTACCCAGACCTTTGCCGTTACGAACACCGGCGACGTGGATCTGCCGTTCTCGGTGGGCGGCCACCCCGCGTTTAACGTACCGGCTCCCGGTGCCGAGGGCGAGGCATTCGAGGATTACGAGCTGGCGTTTACCGAGGCTTGGACCAACAAGGCCCCCATCATCACGCCCGATGGCCTCATGACGTTCGAGGGTAGCTACAAGGCTCCCGATAACTCGGACGTGCTGCCCATCACGCACCGCAGCTTCGATAACGATGCCATCATGTTCACCGATACCCCGGGTTCCACGCTTACGCTGCGCGGTCGCAAGTCGGGCCATGGCGTCAAGATCGACTTTGAGGGCTTTAAGTACATCGGCGTGTGGTCTGCCGCCAACGACGCCCCGTTTGTGGCGCTCGAGCCTTGGACCGGTCACACCACCATGGACACCGAGGACGACGTCTTTGAGCACAAGGTCAACACCATCACCTTGGCTCCCGGCGCTACCGATAAACGTAGCTTTAGCGTCACCTTGCTCTAGATGTGACAAAGGGACAGTCCCTTTGTCCCTTCCCGCTCGCTAAGCCTCCCTGCCACATCCGGCAGGGAGGCTTTTTTGTAGGTAGTCATTGGGGACGTTCTTAAACGACTACTGTGTGTCTATTAATTTTTCGCGCACATGCCGCGCTGCTGGTTGCGGGCGTATATCCTGTCTTATTGTCAGTAACGCAAAATAGGGAAGGCACCAGATGCAACCTCGGCAACAGCGCGGCATGCAGACCCAGCCGGTATGCAGCCGTCGCATCTTTTTGGGTAGCGCTCTCGCTGCGAGCGCTTCCGTCGTCGCCGGCGCGCTCGCCGGCTGTCAGCGCCCGTCCACGCTCAAGGTGGTTCAGCCCACGACGGGCGGCGGTCGCGACGACCTGTCCGATTCCGTGATCGGCAAGGACAAGATCCGCATTGGTATGGAGGCGGCCTACGCCCCGTACAACTGGCAGGTTTCCGAAGCCAGTGAGTACACCATCCCCATCGACAACGTGCAGGGCGCCTATGCCGATGGCTACGACGTGCAGATCGCCAAGATCGTCTGCAAGGCCCTCGGTGGCGAGCCCGTTGCCGTCAAGCAGAGCTTCTCGGGCCTTATCGATTCGCTCAACAACGGCCAGATCGACCTCATCATCGCCGGCATGAGCGCCACGCCCGAGCGCGAGGAGTCGGTCGGCTTCTCCGACCCGTACTTCATTGGCTACTTTGGCCTGTTCGTAAAAGAGGGTTCCCCCTACCAAAACGCCACCAAGCTCAGCGACTTTAGCGGTGCCACGGTACTCGGCCAAAAGGACACCATGCTCGATACCGTCATCGACGAGATCCCGGGCGTTGTCCACAAGAACCCGGTCGATTCGGTTCCCACGGTGTTTTCGAACCTGCTGCAGGGCACCTGCGACGCCGTGACCTACAACACCGAGAACGAGAAGGGCTATATGGCCCAAAATCCCGGTATCGTCCCCATCCATTTTGCCGAGGGCGAGGGCTTTAAGCAGGAGGTCGCGGCAAACGTCGGCTGCCGCAAGGGCTCGGACAAGCTGCTTAAGCTCATCGACAAGACGCTCAAGGGCGTCAGCCAGGAGGAGCGCGACCAAATGTGGGACGCGTGCCTCGACCGTCAGCCGGCATAGGGAGGCAGCATGAAAACCATCAATCGTCTGGCCTCCTTTACCAAGGCCGACCACCGTTATGTGTACCTGGGCACGAGCGTCATCGCGGCGCTCGGCCTGGCGTTTAGCCAGCGCAACCCCACGCCGCTGAGCTTCTTGGCGCCTACGGGCGTGTTCCAAGACTGCCTCTGGGCAATCCTTTGGGCCTGGCTCGTCGTGTCGGCGGCGGCGCTGGTCACCAAACTTATGCACTGGAACGACTATCGCGAAACGTCGCCGTTCGCATCCGAGCGTTTCCGTCGCGGCGCGCGCCTGGGCAGCTATGTCGTGGTCGCCATCGCGGCGATCTTCTTTGTCGACCGTTGCGTCATGTCGTTTATCGACCTGGTGCAGGTGAGTATTGTCTCGGACTCCAACCCCAGCGACTTTTTGTCGAGCCTGGTCTACATGACCTACAAGAGCGGGGACTTCTTTATCCGCGGTATCGAGATTACCATCGCGCTTGCCACCTTCGGTACCGTCATCGCCTTTTTCCTGGCGCTGCTCTTTGTGTTCCTGCGTATTCAGACGTTCGACCGCGTGGATAACGATCTGGTGCGCTTCTTTAAGAGCATCGGCCGCGGCTTTGCGACTGTCTACTCTACCATCGTGCGCGGCACGCCCATGATGGTTCAGGGCCTGCTCATCTATTACGCGGGCTTCACCGTTTTGCGCGGCATGGGCTTCGAGACCGCCCAGGCCAACCAGATTTGGAGTACCTTCACTGCCGGTCTCGTCACCATCTCGCTCAACTCTACCGCCTACATGATGGAGGTCCTGCGCAGCGGCATCGAGTCCATCGATCCCGGCCAGGCCGAGGCGGCGCGCTCGCTGGGTCTGTCGCAGTGGCAGGCCATGCGCAAAGTCGTGTTCCCCCAGGGCATTAAAAACGCGATTCCGGCGCTCACCAACGAGCTCATCATCAACATCAAGGACTCGTCGGTGCTCTCGGTCATCGGCGTGTTCGACCTCATGTACGCCACCACCACCGTCGCCGGCGTGTACTACCGCCAGATGGAGGTCTACTGCGTGGCGCTCGTGGTCTACCTGATCCTGACGCTCGTGGCGAGCCGCCTGCTCGAGGCCTTTGGCAAAAAGCTCGGCGCCGAGGCTCCGGCAACGCTGCCCAGCTCCAACTAGGCTCAAGACGAGGAGAATCATCATGGCAGATACCGCCACTACCGGCACCGCGGCCGCCGCACAGACCAATGAGCCGCTCATCCGCGTCGAGGGCCTGCGTAAGAGTTTCGGCTCGCTCGAGGTGCTCAAGGGCATCGACCTGTCCGTCAATCCCGGCGAGGTCGTCACCATTATCGGCGCCTCGGGCTCGGGCAAGTCGACCTTCCTGCGCTGCCTCAACCTGCTCGAGACCCCGGACGCGGGCCAAATCTGGTTCCACGGCCAGGACCTTACGGCCGAGCGCTGCAATATCAATAAACTCCGCGAGGACATCGGCATGGTGTTCCAGGGCTTTAACCTGTTCAACAACATGGACGTGCTCGACAACTGCACGCTCGCGCCCGTCACGCTCAAAAAGATGAGCAAGGCCGAGGCTGAAAAAATAGCGATGGAGCATCTGACGAGCGTGGGACTCGAAAAGTTCGCGCACGCCGCCGTGGGTCGCCTGTCCGGTGGTCAAAAACAGCGCGTGGCCATCGCTCGTGCCCTATGTATGAATCCGCAGATCATGCTGTTCGACGAGCCGACCTCCGCACTCGACCCCGAGATCGTGGGAGAGGTGCTCGAGGTCATGCGCAAGCTCGCTGCCGACGGCATGACCAGGGTCGTCGTCACGCACGAGATGGCCTTTGCCCGCACGGTGTCCGACCGCGTGGTCTTTATGGACAAGGGCGTAGTGCTCGAGGATGCCGCGCCGGCGGAGCTCTTCGGCAATCCCAAACACCAGCGCACCCGCGAGTTCCTCTCGCGTTATCTCGAGGACAAATAACCGACCGCAAACGCTTATGTGGCAGGGCCGCTCCGGTGGGGCGGCCCTCGTCATCACAATCGAAAGGATGTCATGGCCGAGGTTTGGCGCTTTTTTGCGCATGAGGACGATTTTGCCGATATAGACGAGGCCGGCGCATGCGAGCGATTGGGCCGCGTACTGTCGTTTCCGACCATCTCGAGCATGGATGCCGAGGCGGTGGACTGGCGGCCCTTCGACGACCTGCGCGCCTATATGCAGCAGGCCTGGCCGCATGTATTTGCGGCGGGTAAGGCCGAGCTCATCGATCATTCGTTGCTGGTGACGCTTGCCGGCAGCGATCCGGCTCTTAAGCCCATTATGCTCATGGGCCACATGGACGTGGTTCCCGTGGTACCCGGCACCGAGGCTGACTGGACGCATGCTCCCTTTAGTGGCCACGTGGACGACACCTACATCTGGGGCCGCGGTGCGATCGACATGAAGGACCAGGTCGCAGGCATTCTCGAGGCTGTCGAGTATGCGCTGGCGCACGGTTGGCAGCACGAGCGCACGCTGCTCCTGGCCTTTGGCCAGGACGAGGAGACTACGCAGTGCGGCGCAGGCGCCATCGGCCGCGCGCTCGAGGAGCGCGGTGTTGAGCTCGAGTTCCTGATCGACGAGGGCGACTACCGCATCGTTCCGGCTGCCGAGTACAGCGCGGGCGAGGGCTGGCTTATGCATGCCGACCTTGCCGAGAAGGGCTATGCCGATATTGTGCTCAAGACGAAGAGTGAGGGCGGGCA
>CABUTP010000093.1 GCA_902494545.1 uncultured Collinsella sp.
ACACCGACGGGATCGTTCTGTACTCTCGTAAAGCCGCAGTTTGAGGCTCCGGCTGCTCTGGTGGGCGAGGGCGGTATCGTGACCGACCCTGTCGTGCGTGTCGACACGCTTGTTGCGGTAATCGAGTTGTTTGCCGCGAAGGGCCTCTTCCCGGTCGACGTGTGCGTGTCGCCCATCCATGGCGCCAAGGGCAACGTTGAGTTTTTCCTGTACGGCACGAGACTTGTCCCCGGCGAGCGCTCCGATGACGAGTTGCAATCCCAGGTATCGGCTTTGAGCGAGAAAGCTGCAACGCTATGAAGGTCTTTCTGGTTCCCAATTACTACAAGCAAGAGGCTGTCGAGAGCGGCCTGATGCTCGAGCTTTGGCTTTCGCGCCAAGGCTATGAGGTCGCATGGGCTGCCGACCAGCGCTCCAAGATTCAGAGCACGCCCGATGTTGACGATGCCGACCTGGTCATTACGCTCGGCGGCGACGGCACGTTGCTGTGCGCCGCCCGTATCCTCAATTACCGCGAAATTCCCATTTTGGGGCTTTCCTATGGTCACTTGGGCTTTTTGACGGCGGCCAGTCCTGAGGAACGCGATATTTTGCAGGTTGTGAGCGATGCCCTGTCCGGTGAGCTCCACGTGAGCCGCCGCGCCACCATCGCCGCGGATATCGTCTCGGTGCGCGATGACGGCACGAAGGACGTCGTGCGCACGTTTGCCCTCAACGATATGGCGCTCACGCGCGGGCCCCTGTCCGATATGGTCGAGTTTGACATCACGGTTTCCGGCCATCATATCGATCGCCTGCGCGGTGACGGCGTTGTTGTGTCGACGGCGACCGGCTCCACCGGCTATGCGCTGAGCGCCGGCGGCCCTATCGTGAGCCCCGATTACACGGGCATGGTCTGTGTGCCCATCGCGCCGCATACCATTCAGGCTCGCGCCTTCTTGACCTCGCCGAGCGATGTCGTTGAGATCTTTATGTCCGACGACCGCCCGAGTGTGCCTGCCATCGCCATCGACGGACAGTTTATTACCTGCGACGGCACGGTCGAGAGCGTGGCTGTGCGTCGCGGTCCCGGCGATGTGCTTCTGCTGGATTACGGTCCCGAGAGCTTCTATAACTCGGTGAGCCGCGTGTTCTATGGAGTGCGCCATGATCGATGAGCTCCAGGTTTCCAACATTGCACTCATTCGCGAGGCGACGTTGGTTCCGAGCGCGGGTCTAACGGTTCTGACCGGAGAAACCGGTGCCGGTAAGACCGCGCTGCTCTCGGCGCTCAAGCTCATTTTGGGCGAGCGCGCGGATTCGTCGACCGTGCGCGAGGGCGAGGCGCTTGCCAGCGTCGAGGCGCGCCTGTTCGATGGCCCGCACGACGCGGAGGGCTTCACCGTTCAACGCAGCCTTTCTGCCGAGGGTCGCAGCCGCGTCAAGATTGACGGCCGCATCGCCAGCGTGCGCGAGCTTTCCGAGCGCGTCGGCGTGATGATGGATCTGTGCGGCCAGCACGAGCACCAGCGTTTGCTCGATCCGGCACATCATGTTGCCATGGTTGATGCCTGGGCTGGGCGCGCGGCGCTCGAAGCGCTCGAGAAGTATCGCACTTGCTTTAAGGCTTCGCGTGCCGCCGCCAAGGAGCTTCGCCGTGTGGAGGAAGCCTCACGCGCGCAGGGGAGTCGCGTCGAGGAAGCGCGTTTTGCCCTCGAGCGTATCGCCGAGGTCGACCCCAAGCCAGGCGAGTACGAGGAACTCGAGGAGTTGCTGCCGCGCTCGGAGCACGCCGAAGTGCTGGTGGCGACGGCTAACGAGGCCCATGCCTCCCTTGCTGCCGAAGGGGGTGCGCTCGATGCCGTGAACAGCGCCGTGGCCGAGCTTTCACGCATGGCGACCGTCGATCGCAAACTAGGTGACATCGCCGACGCACTTTCGGACGCCTGCATCTCGCTTGAGGATTGCGCCAACGAGCTGCGTGCTTATCGCGATGGCGTTGCGTTTGACCCCCGCGAGCTGGCTCGTATGCGCGAGCGGTATTCCGACCTCAAGGGCCTGCTGCGCCAGTGGGGCCCCTCCATGGACGACGTGTTTGCCATGCGCGATCGCTCGCAAGAGCTGTTGTCGCTGGTGGACGATGGTGACGAGCAGATTAGGAAGGCGCGCGAGGCGCTCGGGAGCGCTGAACGCGAGCTTTTTGCTGCCGCCAAGGCACTCAAGCGTGCGCGCAATACCGCTGCCCCGCGCTTTTGTCACGAGGTGGGTCGTCAGATGGCGCGCCTGGAGATGGGCGGCGCCGAACTCGTCTGGGAGTCGCGTGATCTTCCCCGCGCCGAGTGGACGCTTGCTGGCCCTTCGAGCTATGAGCTTTTGTATCGCAGCGGCGCCGGATTGACACCTCGTCCCTTGCGCCGCATTGCTTCGGGCGGCGAGCTGAGCCGCGTCATGCTGGCGAGCAAGGTTGTCCTTGGTAACGCGGATGGCGTGGATACGCTGGTGTTCGACGAGGTTGATGCTGGCGTCGGCGGCTCTACTGCACGAGCCCTCGCGAGCGTGCTGGCAGATCTCGCCGTTACGCATCAGGTGATTGTCGTAACCCACCTGGCGCAGGTCGCCGTCATGGCCGACAAGCATTACGTGGTCAGTAAAGAGCCCGGCGACGTTCCCCAAACGCATCTGGACGAGTTGACCGGCGATGCCCGTACCGCAGAGATCGCCCGTATGCTGAGCGGCGATCAATCCGAGGCAAGCTTGGCCCACGCAAAGCAGATGCTGGAAGAAGCCCGAAGTTAGAACGATCCGGCGGTGTTGGGGGCAAAATATCAGTAATCCTTCCTTCGCCACTTGCCTGTCTGGCCCGACCGTCAAAAACTATGCCGGTTTACTACGATGAATCGGCATAGCTCGAGCGCATCTGAAATTGCAAAAAGAAAACCGCAGGTAGAAAGCCTGCGGTTTTCTTTTAAAACGCGATATGCCCACACATTGTGATTTCATCGTAGTATACCGGCATAGTTTCGTGCGACATGCAACTAACGACTCCCTACAGAGCCTATTCCACGACCTTATCCGGCTGGATGAGCTCCTCGTAGTAGCTGATATGCTCGCGCGCGTCCTCAATTTCGGGCAACAGGAAGTTGTAGATGACCTCGATGATCATCGTGGCGCTCATCTTGGAGAACGCGAAATCGCCCGTTGTCAGCAGTGCCTCGTGATTGACGGTATTAAAGGTGTAGTCGGCCAGGCGCGCAAGCGGAGATTTGCTGTCGCTGCTGATGACGACTACAGTGGCGCCGCAGCCGCGAGCCGCTTTTGCCATGCGGTTCAGTCGACGCGACTTGCCAGAGTTCGAGATCAGCACGATGACATCACCAGGGCGCAACGTGAGCGCGAAACCAATCGAGGTCTCGCTGATGGTGCTTGCCATGCAGCGCAGGCCCAGCTGCGAAAACTTAAACGTCGCGTCGAGCGCGACCGCGTTCGTATTGCCCACGGCGGCGAACTCAATAACGCCGGCATTTTTAAGTGCGTGCACAACTGCGGCCAGAGTGTCGTGATCAATGCCGTCGATGGTCGCATTAAGCTCACTTACCTTGGCGGCGAGGATATTTTTAAGGCTCTGCTCCATGTTGTCGAGCGAGACCTCGTCAGTCAGGCCCTCGTTGCGTTGACTCTCCAAGTCGCGCGCCAACGAAAATTGAAAGCTGCGGAAGCTGCCAAAGCCCAGTTTGCGGCAAAAGCGCGAAACCGTCGCCTCGGACGTGGCAGCGGCTCGTGAGAGCTGAGCGGCCGTCAGGCGCGGCGCCTCGGACTGGTGCTCCAATATATAGTCGACAATGCGCTGCTCGGAATCGCTGTACCCTTTGTGCGTGCTAATAAGGGAGAGCGCGCTCTTGCTGCTATCGGTCATGGATGGCTCCTGGTTGGCATGAAAATCGGACTCGTTTTGTAATGCCATAGTATAGGGGGATTTTCAATTACAAGATACACCTTGCCGTTTCAAGTGTTGATGGTAAACTTTCACTTACCGTTTACGGTTATGAAAGAACCTTTCACCGGAGAATTGCGCCTTGTCTCTTCTCACGCGGACGGTAGGTTGGTATCTTTCAAGTGTGGAAAAACGCGCACTGATGCGCGTGTAGGGGAGCGCCCGCGGGCGCTGTACTCAAGAAGGAGGGACACATGGCTAAGTTTGACATCATCGCAGCCACCGGTTGCCCGACCGGCATTGCGCACACCTTCATGGCGAAGGAGGCGCTGGAGAAGGCGGCTGCCGAGCGCGGTCTGACCATTAAGGTTGAGACTCATGGCCAGGTCGGTGTCGAGAACGAGCTCACCAAGAGTGAGATCGCTGGTGCCAAGGCCGTCGTCGTCGCAGCCGACAAGGATGTCCAGGCGGAGCGTTTCGCCGGTAAGCCCATGGTTTCCGTTGGTGTTTCCAAGGCCCTGTCCGTCGAGGCTGCCGGCAAGCTGATCGACCGCGCACTCGCCGCCAAGGGCGACGATACGGTTGCCGCTGCTGCCGATGTCGAGGATGAGGTCGAGGAGAAGGAATCCATCGGCCACATCATCTATAAGCACCTCATGAACGGCGTTAGTCACATGCTGGTCTTCGTCGTTGCCGGTGGCGTCCTGACCGCCGTTTCGTTCCTGTGGGGCATCACGTCCTTCGATTCGACGGCTGCCGACTACAACAGCTTCGCCGCTATGCTCAAGATCATCGGCGGCATTGCCATGAACCTCATGGTTCCCGTGCTTTCCGCCTACATCGCCGAGTCCATCGGCAAGCGCCCGGCACTCGTCCCCGGCTTTGTTGCCGGTATGATCGCCATCCAGGGCCTGCCCGTTAACGCCGATACCCACATGATCGATGCTGGCGGCACCGGTGTGGGCTTCGGCTTCCTGGGCGGCATTGTCGGCGGCTTCCTCGCCGGCTATGTCATCCTTCTGCTCGAGAAGGTTTTTGCCAAGCTGCCCAAGAACCTGGACGGCCTCAAGGCCATCTTCCTGTACCCACTGTTCTCGACTGCTATCGTCGGTTTGGTCATGCTCGGCATCTCTGGCCCCATGGCTGCCATCAACACCGCCATGATGGATTTCCTCAAGGGTCTGTCTGCCTCTGGCGCTGTTGTCCTGGGTCTTGCTATTGGTTGTATGTGCGCCTTTGACATGGGTGGCCCGGTCAACAAGGCTGCTTACGTCACCGGTACCGCCATGCTCACCGAGGCCCTGGCTGCTGGTGTCGGCACCGACACCTATAACTTCGGCACCAACTTCATGGCTGCCGTCTCTGCCGCCTGTATCGTTCCGCCGCTGATCACCACCTTCGCCGTCATCGTCGGCAAGAAGTATTTCAGCCAGGAGGATCATGACGCCGGTGTCGTCAACCTCATCCTTGGCTGCACCCACATCACCGAGGGCGCCATTCCGTTCATGACCAAGAACATCTGGCCCGTCATGCCCATCATGATGCTCGGTTCCTCCATCGCCTCGATCCTGACCATTATGTTCAACGTCCACGATCCGGCACCCCACGGTGGCTTCCTGGTCCTGCCCGTTGTCGAGAACGGTCCGCTGTGGGTCCTCGCGATCCTCATCGGCGCCGTGGTCGGTGGCATCCTGTTCGTTGCCTTCAAGAAGTATGACTTCGAGAAGAACCAGAAGGCCGCTCCTGCCGCTTCCGCTAAGCCGGTCGAGGCTCCCAAGGCCGCTGCCGTCGAGGCCCCCAAGGCCGAGGCTGCCGACTTCGTGAAGGTCGAGAACGTTTTTGTCGCCGAGAACTTCGCTTCTCGTGACGAGGCCCTGAGCTTTGTCTCCAACCAGGCCGTCAAGGCCGGTGTCGCTGGCGACGCCGATGCCGTGATGAACGCCTTCCTGGCTCGCGAGGCCGAGGGCACCACGGGTATGATGGAGGGCTTCGCTATTCCGCATGCCAAGTCCGATGCCATTACCGAGGCCGCCGTTATCGTCGTCAAGGACGACTCTGGCGTGACCGGTTGGGACACCATGGACGGTGCTCCCGTCAACGTGGCTATCGCTCTGCTCATCCCCGGTGCCCAGGCCGGCACCACGCACCTCAAGATCCTGTCCAAGGTCGCCGAGGCGCTCATGGACGAGGGCTTCCGTGCCACCGTCAAGGGTTCCACCGACGCCGCCGAGATCGCCAAGACGATCAACGCCCGTCTGGTCTAATCCCGCAACTCGCGAGTAACATCGCCCCTTGTATATAAGGCGGAGACTCCACCAGGAGTCCCCGCCTTTTTCTATCCCTCTCATAAGTTGCGGTGAAATAGGGACTGTTTAAACGATTCAACCCCAAATCCAGTCCCTATTTCACCGCAACTTAGAAGAAGGGGATAGCGCGGCCTGTCTATCGGATCGTCCGTGCGGACAAATATTCAGCCAGAATTCCGTTCGCACGATA
>CABUTP010000094.1 GCA_902494545.1 uncultured Collinsella sp.
ATCCACGAGGTCGTCAATGGACTCATGACGCAGGATGAGGCGGTCCGTCCCGCCCTTGCCGTCCTACCCGTGGGCTCCGGCAACGATTTTGCCCAAACGCTCGGTATCGACGATTTCTCCGGCAAAGATTTTGGCGCGCTGCTCACCTGCGAGCTGCAGCGTCAGGACATCGGGCGCATTCGCTCGTGGCGCCCTGCGAGCGGCAGCGGCGAGGCTGCCGTTGAGTACTACGACCAGACGCTTTCGGTCGGTATCGATGCCGCCATCGGCCTGGGCACCACCGAGCTGCGAAAAAAGACGGGGCTCGCCGGCGCTCCGCTCTACACCCTCTCGGGACTTGAGCAGTTTGGCCTGCGCTACCGCAACTACCCCATGACGGTGAGCTTTGACGGCGCGCCCGCCGAGCGCGTGAGGGCGATCATCATGGCGATTCAGCTGGGGCCCACCTATGGCTCGGGCTATCGCATCTGCCCCGATGCCGACCCCTGCGACGGCATGCTCGACGTCTGCTACGCCTGCGGTCCCGTTCCCCGTGCGGTTGCCCTGCCCATGTTCCTTTCGGCCAAAGATGGCCACCACACCAAGCTGCCACCGGTTCGCATGCGCCGCTGTCGCCATGCCGCGCTTACCTTTAAGGAGCCCGACTACCCCATCCAGGCCGACGGCGAGCCCGTCGTCGCCTCACGCATCGAGGTCGACGTCCTTCCCGCCGTCCTCGAGGTCTGGCACCCAACCCGCTAACCCCACCTAAGTTGCGGTGAAATAGGGACTGTTTATGCAGCAAAAGCCGCAAAATAGTCCCTATTTCACCGCAACTTATTGAGAAGATCATTCCTCCCCGCCTGGCTTGCGACGGTTGGCCTTTTTAATCGCGTTGAAGTGCTTGTCGTTGAGCCTGCGCTGGCGCGATCGCTGTGGCACCTCGGTCTTTACACGTCGGCGCGGCGGACGCCCGCGACGCTCGAGCTCAGCGCGTAGCTTACGCAGACAGCAGCTGCGATTCTGAAACTGACTACGGCTCTCGCGCGCCGTCACGACAATCCCCGTGGGCCCATGCTTCATGCGTACCGCCGAGTCCGTCGTGTTCACGCCCTGTCCGCCCGGGCCCGTCGCGCGAAACACCTGTACCGCGCAATCGCGTGCCAACTCCTCGACCGACATCTCGGCATAGCGCGCATACTCGCGCCATCCCATCTTGTTCTCATCCATATCAAAACCTCCCCTCATACAAAAAATGTGACAAAGGGACAGTCCCTTTGTCACATCGCATACCAATCGCTTGTGCTGCGCGCCTAGGCGAACGTGATCTCGCCGTTCTCGCAGTCCATTTCGGCGATACGGGCCAGGCTCTCAACGCGGAAGCCGCGCTCGCGGAGCTTATCGCCACCGCCCTGGAAGCCCTTCTCAACGGCGATGCCGATGCCGGCAACCTCGGCACCCGCGGCCTCGCAGATCTTAATAAGGCCCTCGAGCGCGCAACCGTTGGCCAAAAAGTCGTCGATAATCAGGACCTTGTCGCCCTCGGACAGGAAGCGCTTGCCCACGATAACCGGGTACTCCTTCTGCTTGGTAAAGGAGTAGATGGTCGTGGCATACTGCTCGCCGTCGAGGTTGATGGACTGCGCCTTCTTGGCAAAGACCACCGGCACGCCGCCAAAATGCTGAGCCGCGATGCAAGCCATACCAATACCCGAAGCCTCGATCGTCAGGATCTTGTTGATCTCGACGCCCTCGAACAGACGGGCCCACTCGGCACCCATGTGGTCGAACAGCTCAACGTCGCACTGGTGGTTGAGGAAGGCATCAACCTTAAGGACGTTACCGGCCTTTACGATGCCGTCATGGCGAATACGATCCTCAAGCTCCTGCATGGCGCAACCCCTTCTCGCGGCAACGATACCGCGCGATTAATAAACGTTGTTCGATAGTCTACCACGGACCGACCCCCGCCCGCCCCACAAGCCGCATCGCACCATAAAGCTGCAAGACCAGTAGATAGGCCCGATTCGTGGCAAGCCTGCCACCACAAGCTAATGGCGGGCGCGCATCCTCACCAAACGCACCATAGCGAGCGCAAAGCCCACAGCGGCCACAGCCATGAGCACGTAGAACACCGAGCGAAAGCCAAACAGGAACACATCCGGACGTCCTGCAACAAAACTGGTCACGGCCTCGCCCATCGCCACACTCATCTGCCCATACAAGATATTCGATGCCACCGTAATGCCGAGTGCCATGCCGGCGTAGCGCGCCAAACTGCCCAAGCTGCCCGCAAAACCGAGTGCCTCGCGCGGGGCCGAGCCCATGTACAGGGAGTTGTTGGGGCTCTGGAAAATCGACGTACCGCACGACATAAACGCGACGCAGCACACGATCACAGGGATAGAAGAGCACTCGTCGAGCGTGCTTACCGCAAAGAGACCACACACATAAACGCCCAGGCCGAAAGCCGTGGGACCCTCGCAGCCAACACGGTCCGAGACCGTACCCGAAAGCGGTCCGATAAAAGCATTCACCATCGGCAGCGCCAAAAAGAGCAGCCCCGAGATGTCGGAACCAAAGCCGTGGACGTCCTGAAAATAGAACGGCAGGATAAACTCAGATGCGCCAATACCAACGAACACGATAAGCATGCAGGCAAGGTTGATGGTGAAGGCCGAATTTGCAAAGCAACGATGAGCGGCCTCGATCAGGGACATGGGGCGCTCGCCGGCCTCCGGCTTAACATGCGGCAGCGTGTAGAGCCCCACGATAAACGAGATGACGCCAATAGGCAGGTTGATGAGGAAGATGCTCTCCCAGGGAAAGCTTGCCACCAGCATGCCACCGAGCACGGGGCCACACATCATGCCAAGGGCCACGAAGGTCGCGAGAATACCCATGGCACGGCCTCGTTCGCGCGCCGGGAACGACTCGGTGATGATACCCATGTTGTTGGCCATGGCCGCCGCGCAACCGACGCCCTGAACAATGCGCGCCAGGATAAGAACCTCGAGCGAGGCCGTAAGGCCGCACAGCAGCGAACCGACCGAAAAGACGATGACGCCCAGCTGGAACACATTCACCTTGCCGCGCACGTCGCCCAGACGGCCAAACGGCAACATAGCCACGCAAGTCGCAAGCAGATACACCGAGCTTACCAGCTGAATGCGGTCGAGGCCCACGCCCAGCTCCTTTTGCATCACGGGCAGCGCCACGGTCACGACGGTCGAATCCAGACACACCATAAACGTCATGATGAGCACGGTAAACAGAATCGCCCACTTGTTCTTGCCATGGGTATCGCCCTCTAGGGCAATGTGCTCGCGGCGCAGCTGCTCTGCGGTTTTCTCCATATCCATCCTTTCGAGTGGCCCAACGCAAAAAAACGGGGCCCCAATCGCCTGCAAACAGCCGCGATTGGGGTCCCGCCTACGGAATCGGAACGAAAGGTCGCCGAAGCTTTCTGCCAGCATCGGCGCCTTGCACGAACGCTAGCCTAGCACTGCTCGAGCGCCTGCTCAAGGTCGGCAATCAGGTCGGCCGTGTCCTCGAGACCGCACGACAGGCGCACCATGTCGGCGGAGATGCCACAGGCAATGAGCTCTTCATCGTTCATCTGGCGATGCGTAGCGTTAGCGGGATGCAGGCAGCAAGTACGGGCGTCGGCCACATGCGTGGCGATCTGGGCGAGCTTAAGGCTCTTCATAAAGGTCTCGGCCGCCGCGCGACCACCGTTAAAGCCAAAGCTCACAACGCCGCAGGTACCGTTGGGCATGTACTTCTGAGCCATGTCATAGTACTTGTCGCCCTCCAGACCCGGATAGCTCACAAAGCGCACCTTGGGATGGCTCTGCAGGAACTTGGCAACGGCCAGACCGTTCTCACAATGGCGCGGCATGCGCACGTGCAGGCTCTCGAGCGAGCTGTTCAGGAAGAATGCCGCCTGCGGGTTCTGCATGGGGCCGAGGTCGCGCATGAGCTGCGCGGTGGCCTTAGTAATGAAGGCGCCCTCGCGACCGAACTTCTCGGCATAGGTCACGCCGTGGTAGCTCTCGTCGGGCGTGGTGAGACCCGGGAACTTGTCCGCATGAGCCATCCAGTCAAACTGACCGTGGTCGACGATCACGCCGCCCAGGTAGGCAGCATGTCCATCCATGTACTTGGTGGTGGAGTGCGTAACGATGTCGGCGCCCCACTCAAAGGGGCGGCACATCACGGGCGTCGGGAAGGTGTTGTCGACCATCAACGGCACGCCGTGATCATGCGCGGCCTTGGCAAAGCGCTCAATATCGAGCACGGCAAGGGCGGGATTGGCAATCGTCTCGCCAAAGACGAGCTTAGTATTGGGCTCAAAGGCTGCCTCGAGCTCCTCATCGGTGCAGTCGGGGGCAACGAACGTGCAGGTCAAGCCCATACGACCCATGGTGTGGGCGAGCAGGTTGTAGGTACCGCCGTAGATGGCAGAGCTCGCGACCACGTGATCGCCGGCACCGGCAACGTTAAAGATCGCGAGGAAGTTCGCAGCCATGCCCGAGCTCGTAAGCATCGCAGCGGTACCGCCCTCCATCTCGCAGATCTTTGCGGCAACCAAATCGCACGTAGGGTTCTGCAGACGGCTGTAGAAATAGCCCGACTCCTCCAGGTCAAACAGCTTGCCCATGTGCTCGGACGTGTCGTACTTCCACGTGGTGGACTGGTAGATGGGCACCTGGCGCGGCTCCGCATCTCCCGGGTGATACCCGCCCTGAACACACGTCGTACCGATGGTCTGCTCGCTCATATCCAACTCCCTTACTTGGGTTTTGTTTTTATTCGGTTCACGATACCGCTACCCTGCACCCCTCTCAACCCATCCCCAAGGTAGGTTATGGGACAAATTGATCCGTGGCATTTATCTCAAGCCTTGGGCATTTGCTCGATAGATAAAAATGAGGCATCCATGAAGCTCTCGATGATTACACGCACCGTCATGGGTACCATAGGCGGGTACACCATGACCAAGGAGACAACGATGAAGCAAATCGATACGGCCCAGCTCGACATCACCGCCTGTCAGGCTCAGGCTGCCGAATACCACGCCCGTGGCTTTAACTGCGCCCAGGCCGTCGCCTGCACGCTCGCGCCCGCCGTCGGGCTCGACCCCCAGGTCGCCTTTACCCTCACCGAGGGCTTTGGCGCCGGCATGGGCGGCATGACCGAAACCTGCGGCGCCATCTCGGGCGCCGTGGCCATCATGGGCTTCGTGATGAGCGACGGCATGGAAAACCCCAAGACCAAGGGCCAGACCTACAAGCTGTCGCGCGAAATCGCCAAGCGTTTTGGCGAGAAGAACACGACGACCGTCTGCGGCACGCTCAAGGGCGTCGGATCGGATAAGGGTCCGCTCCGCAGCTGCCCCGGCTGCATCGACGATGCCGTCGAGATCGCCTGCGATATGCTAAAGCAGCTCGCCGAGTAAACGGCAGCAACAGAAAACGACGGCCGGCGCGCTTGGGATCCATCCAAAAGCACGCCGGCCGTCGCCGTTAGAACTCGGCAAATTCGGGAGCGCCGACCTCAATCTCCTCGCGCCCCGCCATAAGCTCGCGCATCTTGGCGCAAAACGACTCCTGCTCCCCTGCCTTAAACACCAAGTGAAGTGTCACGGTATCCGCGTAATCGGTATCCGAAACCTTTGCACCCGAATCCTGGGCCAAGCGAAGCACCTGCTCATACTGCGGATAGGCCACATGCACGTCAACAGGCACGACACTCGTCATCTCGACGATCTGCCCGGCCTCCTGAGCCGCGGCCACCGCCGTCTGCGTCGCCGCGGTATAGGCGCGCACCAAGCCACCAGGACCCAACAGCGTGCCGCCAAAATAGCGCGTCACCACGCAGCAAACATTTTTGAGCCCCGCGCCGCGCAGCACCTCGAGCGTCGGCATGCCGCTCGTGCGGCTCGGCTCACCGTCATCGCTCTGGCGTTCACGTCCATCCACCAAAATCCACGCGGGAACATTGTGCCGAGCGTCGTAATGACGCTTGCGAACCATCTCGATAAAGGCATTCGCCTCATCCTCGGACTCAATATGGACCAGCTGGGCAATAAACCGGCTCTTGCGGTCCACAAACTCGCCCGAAGCCTCAATATTCGATTGCAGAGTAAAATAGCTGTCCAACAAAGCCCCTCAAACACAAGCAAAGCAACAAACAGCCTCAATAATACGGCAAAGACAGCACCGTTGCCCTCGCCAACAAGAGCGGAAACGCCAATGATGCCGTCACCAACAGCGAGAACCCGTCAGCGCGAGCAGGGTGCCTTGAAAGACAAGGGCATTGACCTTATGGGCATGCCCGAAGGCTTG
>CABUTP010000095.1 GCA_902494545.1 uncultured Collinsella sp.
GAGGACGAGAGCAGCGACATGCCGATGGCGGCCGCCATGGCCCACGTGCGGATAAACCCGGTGACGCGCGACACGATGGTCAGCACGGTCATGAGGCCAGCAGAACGACCAACCGTGGAGTAGTCCGAAGAACCCATATCGTCTACGTCGTCCTGAGAGTCCTCATGAACCTCATCTTGTGGCAGCAAATCGTCCACGACGGCAAAGGAGCCGGTCATCGCAAAGGGATCGTCAACTAAAACGGCGTCATCAGCAGGTGCGGCGTCATCGCTGTTCGGCATGTTGTTACCGGATACGGCATCATCATCGAATATGGCATGGTCGCCAAACACCGTGTCAACTTCTTTGGCGGCGACGGTTCGGGCAGAAAACGACAGAGGGTCCCAGTCATCATCACCGTCGATGGCCACGCCCTCGACGGGATCTGTCGAACCAAGCGGCGACCATTCGTCATCCGAAAGAAGCGGCTCGTCATCATCGTGAGCCGCGGGCTTGGCGGAACGAGCGACAGGAGCGCTCTGCGGCGTGCTCTTTCCCTGGGCCGCCATCAAAAACACCGCCGTCTCATCGGGACGCGGCACACGAGGAGCCTCGGAGGCGACCGGCGTCACGCTGGCGCTCGATTGAGCGGCGGCCAAAAAGACAGCCGTCTCATCGGGACGAGCCGAAGAAAGAGCCGTACGGGGAAGCGCCGTGCCGGCACCGGCGGCACGCAAGTACACGGCCGTCTCGCCCGGGTCAGCGGCAGCGGACCAGGCGTTTCGAATCTCGTTATCGAACGAAGCAGCCTCGGGCGCGGGCGCCTGAGGAGCCGACCCTTTTGCAAAGTGAGCTCCGCGCTTTGATTCTTCCTGCGGCATCGCTCAGTCCTCTCTCGTGATCGGGGCAACCGTCGCCCCGCAAAATGCAACTAAGTCATCGGGAGCAAGCTCAAGCTGATAGCCGCGCTTGCCACCCGAGATAAAAATGGTATCCCAAAGGACGCATGTCTCATCGATCAGCGTCCGAAAGCGCTTTTTCATACCGACCGGACTGCAACCGCCGCGGACATACCCCGTCGCGGCAAGCAAATCTTTGGCATGCATCATGGTCAGCGACTTTTCGCCTGCGGCGCGCGCGGCGGCCTTGAGGTCGAGCTCGTCGGCAACGGGAATGCAGCACACGACATGATCGTTGGACGGCGTCGTTCAGACCAGGGTCTTAAATCCCTGACCGGGCTCCTCGCCAAGCTGCTCGGAAATCGCGACGCCCAGACCTGACGATTCATCGCCATCGTCTTCGTACGTATGGAGAACATAGGAGATGCCGGCGCTTTCCAGCTCGCGCATCGCATTGGTTTTTGGCGTCTTAACAGCCTTTGCCATGGCACATCCTTTCCCTCGCAGAGCGACGCAAGGATTAAGTATAGGGCCAATTCCGCCGCATATGCCATCTCGACACACAGAAGCGCCACCGAATCAGAAGGAATCGGTGGCGCTTCGGTACTGCAACGTCTCTTTACTGTGCGTCGAGCTGCGCCTGACGCTCACGGTCACGCTTGAGCAGCGGCGCCAAGAACTTGCCCGTGTAGCTCTGCGAACATGCCGCGACTTGCTCCGGCGTGCCTGAGACCACGACGGTTCCGCCGCCATTGCCGCCTTCGGGGCCCATATCGATCAGGCGGTCGGCAACCTTGATGACATCAAGGTTGTGCTCGATCACCAGAACCGTGTTGCCCGCATCGACCAGGCGCTGCAACACGTCGAGCAGCTGGCGAACATCCTCAAAATGAAGGCCGGTTGTGGGCTCGTCCAAAATGTAGAATGTCTTGCCTGTCTGACGACGATGAAGCTCCTTGGCGAGCTTCACGCGCTGCGCCTCGCCGCCCGAAAGCGTCGTAGCGGGCTGGCCCAAGCTCACGTAACCCAGACCCACGTCATATAGGGTCTGCAGTTTGCGCTTAATCTGCGGGATATTACCAAAGAAGGCCAGTGCTTCGGTGACACTCATGTCGAGCACGTCCGAGATCGTCTTGCCGCGGTAGGTAACCTCGAGTGTCTCGCGGTTATAACGCTTGCCGCCACATACCTCACAGGGGACATAGATATCGGGAAGGAAGTGCATCTCGATCTTGATCTGGCCATCGCCCTTGCACGCCTCGCAGCGACCGCCGCTTACGTTAAAGGAGAAACGTCCCGGCGAGTAGCCGCGCGCCTTCGACTCCGGCGTGCTTGCAAATAGCGCACGCAGATCATCCCACAAGCCAATATAGGTCGCAGGGTTCGAACGCGGCGTGCGACCGATCGGCGACTGGTCGATATCGATTACCTTATCGATGCACTCGATGCCCTCAATCTTCTTGTACGGCCCCACGGGACGCGTCGAACGATGGATGGCATTCGTAAGCGCGGGCGCAATCGTATCGGTGACCAGGGAGCTCTTGCCCGATCCCGAAACACCGGTAACGACTGTGAGCGTACCGAACTCAATCTTGGCGGTAACGTTTTTGAGGTTGTTAGCGCGGGCGCCCGTGATCTTAAGACAGCCGCGGCCGGGCTTGCGGCGCTCATCGGGCACGCGGATCATCCGCTTGCCGGTCAAATAAGCACCCGTCATGGAATCGGGGCACGCCATGATATCGGCAGGCGTTCCCGCGGCGACCACGTGTCCGCCGTTAACGCCCGCACCGGGACCCATATCGATCACGTAGTCGGCAGCGCGAATGGTATCTTCGTCGTGCTCGACGACGATAACGGTATTACCGATATCGCGCAAGCGCTCGAGCGTCTTGATCAGGCGCTCGTTATCGCGTTGGTGGAGACCGATCGACGGCTCGTCCAGAATGTACAGAACGCCCATGAGGCCGGCGCCGATCTGCGTTGCCAGGCGAATACGCTGGGCCTCGCCGCCGGAAAGCGTCGCCGAGGCGCGATCGAGCGTCAGATAGTCGAGTCCGACATCGACCAGAAAACGCAGGCGCTCCAGGATTTCCTTGACGATGCGCCCGCCGATAAACTGCTGACGCTCGGTAAGCTCCAGGCCCTCAAAAAACTCGAGCGACTCGCGACACGACAGGCAGCAGACATCGTAAATGGACTTGCCGCCCACGGTGACGGCAAGCATCTCGGGACGCAGGCGAGCACCGTGACAACTCGAGCATGGCTCTTCGCGAATGTATTTCTCCAAGCGAGCCCTGGTGTTCTCGTTCGTCGTCTCGTTGTAGCGCTCGTACAGGATGTTGCGCACGCCCGAGAACTTAGTGTCCCACTGGCTGCGACGCCCATCGAGCTTTTGATAGTCGACCGAAATCTTCGTGTCGCCCATGCCATCCAAAAACGCACGACGCACCCGCGGGGGCAGGTCCTCCCATGGCGTATCGGAACTCACCTTAAAGTGTTTGCAGACCGCAGCAAAAATCTGCGGATAATAGTTTGAATTGCCGAACAGGCTGCCAAAGACTCCGTCGGCAATCGACTTTGAGGGGTCTTCAATCAGCGCCTCGGCATCGACTGTCTTTTTAAAGCCCAGGCCATCGCACTCGGGACATGCACCATAGGGCGCGTTGAACGAGAAATCGCGCGGCTGCAGGTCGTCGATGGAATGCCCGTGCTCCGGACACGCCAGTGCCAGCGAATACTCCAGCAACTCGCCCTCGGTTCCCTCGGGAGCGTCGCGGTCGGGCAGCATGTACACGTTCACGTTACCGTGCGCCAGTGCCGTCGCCTGCTCAACGGACTCGGCAATGCGACCCAGGGAATTCTCTCGAATCACGATACGGTCGACCACGACCTCAATGTCGTGTTTGAACTTCTTGTCCAGGTCGATAGGGTCGTCAAGCGAGCGCACCTCGCCGTCGACGCGCACACGGCTAAAGCCCTCCGCACGCAGGTCCTCAAACAGCTTGGCATATTCGCCCTTGCGTCCACGAACCACCGGCGCCAACACAAACGCGCGACGGCCCTCCCCCGCCGCCAGCACCTTATCGGCGACCTGATCGGTCGTCTGACGCTCAATGACACGACCGCACTCAGGACAGTGCGGCGTTCCCACGCGAGCAAACAGCAGACGCAGATAGTCGTAAATCTCGGTTACGGTGCCCACCGTCGAGCGTGGGTTTTTGGACGTCGTCTTCTGATCGATCGAAACAGCCGGCGACAGGCCGTCAATCGAGTCCAGATCGGGCTTGTCCATCTGGCCCAAAAACTGACGCGCATAGCTCGAAAGGCTCTCGACGTAACGGCGCTGGCCCTCGGCATAGATGGTATCGAACGCCAGTGAGCTCTTGCCCGATCCGGAAAGACCGGTTATGACCACGAGCTGGTCACGCGGAATGGAAACATCGATATCGCGCAGGTTATGCTCGCGCGCGCCGCGAATAACGATAGAAGAATCAGACATGGAAGCTCCTTGCCTCCTACAACTTCAAATCACACTGACGATGAGTTTAGCGCACTCGACGCGCACAGATGTTCGTAATACAAGATTCGCAGACCTTTTGCGTTGTCTGACGCCGCAGACTGCACGCTCGGTCCGTCCTTTCGAATACCGTCGATCGCCTGCCACGCATCATGAATGACTCCCGCTCGCAAACGAGGGTACAATGACGCTCGTGTCACACCGCGGGGCTCCGGCCCCAACATATACAAAGGAGTCAAACATGGGTTGCGAGCACGCACAGGCAGCCGGCGGGCAAACGTCGCCGTCGCAATTTGAGGAGAATACGCTGTCCGAGGTCAAGCGCGTTATCGCTGTACTTTCCGGTAAGGGCGGCGTCGGCAAGTCATTCGTCACCGGCGCCATCGCCACGGAGCTTTCCCGCCACGGTCACAAGGTCGGCGTCCTCGATGCCGATATTACCGGTCCCTCCATCCCTAAGATGTTCGGCATGAGCGGACGTCACGTCCATGCCCTCGGCAACCTTATGCTGCCCGAAATCTCCGAGCACGGCGTCAAGGTTATGAGCTCTAACCTGCTGCTCCAAAACGAAACCGACCCCGTCCTCTGGCGCGGTCCGGTTATCGCTGGTGCCATCAGGCAGTTCTGGAGCGAAACCTCATGGGGCCCCATCGACTACCTGCTGGTCGACATGCCTCCGGGAACGGGCGACGTCGCCCTCACTGTCTTCCAGTCGCTGCCCGTCGATGGCATCGTCATCGTCACGAGCCCGCAGGATCTGGTCTCGATGATCGTCGCCAAGGCGGTCAACATGGCCGAGAAGATGAACGTCCCCATTCTGGGAATCGTCGAAAACATGAGCTATATCGAGTGCCCCGATTGCGGCAAGAAGATCGAGGTCTTTGGCAAGAGCAAGCTCCCCGAGGTCGCCGAGCGTTACAACCTCGAGATCCTAGGGCAGCTTCCCATCAATCCGGCACTCGCCGAGGCTTGCGATAAGGGCGAGGTTGAGACCGCATTGCCCAACGGTATGCTGCCCCAGGCCGTCTCCGCCGTCGAGGACATTGCCCCGCACGAGACCGCCGAGGCCTAAGTGAACACAAACGCCTCCTATGACGTCTTGGTAATCGGCGGCGGGGCCTCGGGTCTCGCCGCCGCCATTACGGCCGCACGCGCAGGCAAAAGCGTCTGCATCGTTGAGCGCGATGTTGCCTGCGGCCTTAAACTCCTTGCGACCGGCAACGGCCGCTGCAACCTTTCCAACGAATCAATTGATTTCCAGCGGTACAACCACCCCGCATTCGTCGAATCCGTCATGGGTCCCCGGCCCGAGCAAGAGCTCGGCAGTTTCTTCTCCTCGCTGGGCATCATGACGACCTCCGAGGAGAGCCGCCTGTATCCGCGCTCCCTTCGTGCCGAATCGGTGCGCGATGCGCTTCTCAACGCTTGCAACCACCTGGGTATCACCTTGATCTGTGGAGCAAACGTTGCCTCGGCATTCAAAGGCCCCGAGGGCTGGGTGCTCAAAATAGACCGTCCCGCGCGAGCGCTCAAGGCAAAAAAGCACGACGACCGAAAATCGGAGGTCCGCTCACTTCGGAAGGCGCTCGCCGACACCCCTCGCAAGAACGAGACGCTGCAGGCAAAGGCCGTAATTATCGCTACGGGCGGCAGCCCTGTCGAAATCGCGAAGACGTTCAATCTTTCCCTCACACCGCAGCATCCCGTCCTCTGCCCTGTGTCGGCATCGGTCTTCGGCAACCAGACTGCGCTCAAGACGCTGGATGGCCTGCGCGTCC
>CABUTP010000096.1 GCA_902494545.1 uncultured Collinsella sp.
TGCACCAGCTGCGCGGGCGCGTAGGCCGCGGCAGCGTGTCGGGTACGTGCCTGGTCATGACTCACTCCAAGGGCAACGGTGGCGCGTCGACGGCACAAGACCGCCTCCAGTCGCTCGAGAAGACCTCGGATGGCTTTACGCTCGCCCAGATGGACCTGCGTCTGCGCCACGAGGGCGAAATCCTGGGTTACCGCCAGCATGGCGGCGTGACCTTGCGCTTTGTTGACCTCGATGCCGACGAGGAATTGATCGAGTGGGCCCATTTGGACGCGGTCGAGCTCTTGCGGTATGCTTGCAACCTTGACTCCGTGGCGACGCGCCCCTTGCGCGATGCGGTCGCCACGCGGTATCGACACATCTTTAAGGAGGTCAGCGGAGGATGAGAATCATCGGCGGCGAATGGCGCGGTCGTAAGATCGAGGAGCCCCGTGGTCGCGATGTCACCCGCCCCACGACCGATCGCGTGCGCGAGGCGTGCGCATCTATGGTCATGTCGGCATTCGACTTCGATCTGGACGAGGTCCGCGTGCTGGATGCCTTTGGCGGCTCCGGCGCCTTGGGCATTGAGATGCTCTCGCGCGGTGCCCGCTCGCTCACCACGTTCGAGATCGATCGCAACGCTGCTCGTCTGATTACCAAGAATATCGAGTCGCTCTGCCGCGACCGTGCGCGCTGGCGCGTGGTGGGCGGCGACGTGCTGGCAAGCGCTTCGCGCGGCCGTGTGCCAGGCGGCCCCTTTGGCCTGGTCCTGCTCGACCCGCCTTATGCTTTTGGCGCCGAGCCGGTCGAGGAGCTGCTGCAGAACCTGGCTCAGCAAGGCTTGCTGGCGCAGGGTGCCTACGCGCTCTTTGAGCACGCCGCGGCCGATACGGGTGCTTACCCGACCGGTTTTGAGACCGTGCGAGAGAAGCGCTACGGCATAACCTCGGTTGACTTGCTGCGCTGGGTTGGCAACGGCGAGGATGATGGCAACGATAACGACGCACCCACGGAGGATGCCCATGAGTGACACCATTAACCGCGTAATCGTCCCGGGCACCTTCGATCCCATCACGTTTGGCCATATCGACGTCATCCGCCGCGCCCGTCGCATCTTTCCCAGCGTGATCGTGGCCGTTGCCGAGTCGCAGGGAAAAAACGGCGTCGGCACCACGTTTAGGCTCGACGAGCGCGTGGCGCTGGCCCGTGAGGCGCTCGGCGATATTGATGGCGTCGAGGTGCTGCCCTTCACCGGCCTCTTGGTCGATTTTGCCCGCGAACAGGGAGCAGGAGCCGTGGTCAAGGGCCTGCGTGCCATGACCGACTTTGAGTACGAGCTGCAGCAGGCCGACCTCAACTACCGCCTGGATAACGAGCTGGAGTCCATCTTTGTTATGAGTGCGCCGCAGTACGGCTATATCTCGAGTTCGGTGGTTCGCCAGATTGCCTCGCTCGGTAGCGACGTCTCTAATTTTGTTCCGTCCAATGTGGTCAAGGCGCTCAAACATCGCTTTTCGTGACGTTTTTTAATGCCTGGTGGCATGTGGTAAACTAACACGATGATATGTTACCTATGAAAGGAGACCGGATGCCGGGCGAGAATTTTCCTGGCGACAGGATCGTGAGTCTTGTCGACGAGCTCGAGGGGCTCATCGAAGAGGCTAAGACGCCGTTCGGCAAGAACGCCCAGATGAAGGTTATCGACGCCGACGTCTTCTTTAACATCCTCGACGAGATCCGCATGAGCTATCCCGAGGAATGGCAGAAGTCCCGCCGTATCCTCAAGGAGCGAGAGGAGCTTATGGCTTCCGCCGCCGCTCAGGCCGATTCCATCATCGCCGATGCTCAGCAGCAGGCCCTCACCATTGCCGGTGAGCAGGAGATCGTCCGCTTAGCGCAGCAGCAGGCCGACGACATTCGCGACCGTGCCCAGCAGTACGAGCGCGAGACGCGCTATGCCGCCGAGGATTACGCTGAGCAGGTCTTTACGCACCTCGAGGAGAACCTCAAGAGCCTGACCGGCACCGTCACCCGTTGCCGTCAGCAGCTCAACGAGGGTGCTGCCCAGCAGAACGGTCAGTGGTAATGGCTGAGTTCCCGAGCGTTACCGTCGATCTTTCCGAGCAGCTCGAGTTTCCCGGAGACTCGTATCCGCTGTCCGGCAAGGTCGATGTCGCCACCTATACGGTGGGCGAGAAGGAGTATCAGCTGCAGGACGGCATTGACTTCGACGTTGTCTTTACCAATGCCGGCACCGGTGTTCTGCTTACGGGTATGGTCCGCGCTCACGCAACCGGTGAGTGCGACCGCTGCCTGGAGCCCGCTTCGTTTGATATCGCCGGTGAGATTGAGGAATTCTATCTCTTTAACGAGCCCGAGGACCCCGAGGCCTACGAAGACGGCTATGAGTTGCTGGGAGAGGACCGCATCGTCGATCTGGGTGAGCCCATCAACGACGCGGTCGTCATGGACACGCCGTTCGTTGTCCTGTGCAAGCCCGATTGCCGCGGCCTATGCCCCACTTGCGGCATCAATCTCAACGTCGAGCAATGCGATTGCGCCGCTCAGGCAGAGGCCGAATGGGCCGCTGCCACGGAAAATCCATTTGCAGCATTGAAGAATCTCAAGCTTGACGAGTAAAACTGTGGTAGTATCGCTACTTGCGCGTAATCGCCACACTGGATAGTTCATAAGGAAGGTCACTATGCCCGTACCTAAACAAAAGCAGGGTCGTATCCGCACTCACACCCGCCGTTCCGCCAACATGAAGATCTCGGCTGCGGCTCAGTCCACGTGCCCCCGTTGCGGCGCTGTCAAGCTCCCGCACCACGTGTGCCCCAGCTGCGGTTTCTACAAGGACCGCGAGGTTATCGTTACCGAGTAACTGTATACTCTGGATGCGATGCCGTTCCAACTGGAACCACAATGGCCGGCTCAATGAGTCGGCCATTTTTGTATAAGGAGCATGTATATGAGTAACGTTCGCGTTTGTGTAGACGTTGTGGGCGGAGACGAGAAGCCTCAGGTTGTCCTCGACGGTATCGAGGCGGCGCTTGCGGCGGATCCCGATATCGAGGTCATAGCCGTCGGTCCCGCAGAGATCGTGAACCCCTTTGCCGCGGCTCACGCTCGCGTTGAGGCCTTGGAGGCACCCGATGTCATCGCCATGGATGACGATCCCATTCGAGCCGTGATGACCAAGCGCAAGTCCTCGATCGTGCTTGCCTGCCGCGCTATCAAGAAGGGCAACGCGGACGCTTTCTTCTCTGCCGGCTCCACCGGCGCCATGACCGCTGCCGCTACCGCCTACGTGACGCCATTTAGGTATCAGGCCGAGGGCAAGAAGCAGCCGGTGCGTCCGTGCCTCACCAATGCATTGCCCAACCGCGCCGGCGGCCTGACGGTCCTGTGCGACATGGGCGCCAACCCCGATGTCGAGGTCGACGACATGGTGCGTTTTGCCCAGATGGGTAGCGCCTATGCGCGCGTCGTCCTGGGCATTGAGCATCCCCGCGTCGGTTTGCTCGGCAACGGCACCGAAGATGAGAAGGGCTCCAACTTTACCAAGGCGTGCTTCCCTGCCATGAAGGCCGCCGTTCCCGGCTTTGTGGGCAACTGCGAGGGCACCGACCTGACCTCGGGTAACTTTGACGTCGTCGTTGCCGATGGCATGTCGGGTAACATTGCGCTTAAGGCGACCGAGGGCGCCGCTAAGTTTTTGCTGCAAGAGCTCAAGGGTGCCTTTATGGCTTCGCTGGGCACCAAGATCGCCGCGTTGCTCATCAAAAAGCAGATGCGCGAGATCAAGGCAAAGCTCTCGGGCGATGCTAAGGGCGGCGCCATTCTGTTGGGCCTGCGTGGCGTGGTCCTGATCGGCCACGGTGCCACCTCGGTCGAGGCCGTCAAAAACGGTACACTCGCCGCGGCGGAGGCCGTGCGCGCCGGGCTGGTCGAGAACGTCGCCAACTCTATGGACGGCATCGTTTTGTAGGAGCGAGTTAGAGCTCTGTTATGTGCCTCGCGGCCTTCGTCGTGGGGTAGAATCAAAACCGTGTCTTGGCGCTGCGCTTGCGGCGCCAGCTGGTTGATGTTCACGCAATATGAGAGGAAGCGCTATGGACCGCTCCGAAATCTTCGATAAGATCGCCGAAGTCGCCGCTGACGTTCTGGGCGTCGATGTCGCCGACATTAGCGACGAGACTACCTTTGACGATCTCGATGCCGATTCGCTTGAGCGTCTGCAGCTGGTGACGGCCATCGAGGACGAGTTCGACCTCGAGATCGATGACGAGACCCTGCTGTCGCTCAACTCTGTCGCCGACGCCGTCGACGCTATCGAAGCTGCCAAGGAGGCCTAAGTCTTGGCTTTATCCGACCGACTTACGCGCGCCCAGGAAATCCTGGGCCACGAGTTCAATAACAAGGTGCTGCTGCGCGCGGCGCTCACGCACCCTTCTGCCGTGGAAGGTCAGCCCGTCTCGGCGAGCTATGAGCGCCTTGAGTTTTTGGGCGATTCCATTTTGGGCGCCGTGGTGGCCCGTTCGCTCTTTGAGTCCTATCCGGAGTTTGACGAGGGCAAGCTTACGCGCCTGAAGGTGTCGCTCGTCTCGGGCGCCACGCTGTCCGAGGTGTCCCATGAGCTGGGCATCGACGACATCATCATCTTCGGTGCCTCCGAGACCGGCACGGGCGCCCGTGGCCTGCACTCGGCGCTCGAGAACGTCTATGAGTCGCTCGTGGGCGCCCTGTATCTGGATGCCGGTTGGGATGCAGCGGCGGAGTTCATCCACCGCACGCTTAAGCCGCACCTGGCCACCGAGCGTGCCGAGCACCCCGCGAACCCCAAGTCGTTCTTGCAGGAGTGCGTGCAGGCAGACGGCCACGAGCCTCCGGCGTACAAGCTCGTTGGCTCTGAGGGCCCGGCGCACGCACCGACCTTTACCGCCGTGGTGCTCATCGACGGTATCCGCCAGGGCCGCGGCACCGGTTCCTCCAAGAAGGAAGCCGAGGGAGCCGCTGCACTCGAGGCGCTCGACCGCATGGGTTACACCACTAACGGCGTGATTCTGAACAAGAAGCCTGTTTAAGCGAGGAGCCGTGTATCTCAAGTCCCTCACGCTCAAAGGGTTCAAGTCGTTTGCCGACCGCGCCCATATGACGTTTGAGCCGGGCCTGACCGTCATCGTCGGTCCCAACGGCTCGGGAAAATCGAACATCTCCGACTCGATTCTGTGGGTCCTGGGCGAGCAGAGCGCCAAGCAGCTGCGCGGCCAGGCCATGGAAGACGTCATCTTCTCGGGCTCGTCGGCGCGCAAGCCGGTGGGCGTTGCCGAGGTCACGCTGGTGCTCGACAACTCGGACCATATGCTGCCCGTCGACTTTGACGAGGTCGCCATCACCCGTCGTATGTACCGCTCGGGCGAGAGTGAGTACCTCATCAACTCGAGTCCGTGCCGCCTGATGGACATCCAGGACATCCTGCACGATTCGGGACTAGGCAAGGATACGCATTCCATCATCAGTCAGGGCAAGCTCGATGCCATTTTGCAGAGCCGCCCCGAGGAGCGCCGTGCCCTCATTGAGGAGGCCGCCGGCATCTCCAAACACAAGCGTCGCAAGGAACGTGCGCTCAAAAAGATTAAATCGATGGACGAGCACCTGACCCGTGCCCGCGACATCAATAAGGAGATTGCCCGTCAGCTGCGGCCGCTGGAGCGTCAGGTCGATCGCGCGCGAAAGTACAAAGAACTGTCCTCGCGCGCGAACGAGCTTACGCAGATGCTGGCCGTCGACGAGCTGCGTTCGCTGCAATCGCAGTGGAACGACCTGGAGAGCCGCTCTAAGGAGGGCGCTGCCGAGCTGGAGCTCGCGCAGTACCGTCTGGGTGAGAAAGAGCGCGAGCTCGAGAAGCTCCAAGTTATGCTCGAGGAAAAGGGCCTGTTTGTGGGCGATTTGGGAGAGCAGCGCCGCCATATGCAAGACGTGGTCGGCCGCATTAACTCCGATATGCGCCTGCTCGAGGAAAAGGGCCACAACATGGTGTCGCGCCTGTCCGACATGCGCGGCCAGATTTCGAGCTCCGAGCATCAGCGCCGTCGCGTGGTCGAGGAGCTCGAGGACGCA
>CABUTP010000097.1 GCA_902494545.1 uncultured Collinsella sp.
CACGCGCAGCATGCCCCAGTGCCTTTGCACTCGCAAAGCGTTTGGCGGGATCGAGCGCCATCGCCATGCAAATCACATCGGCAAGCGGGGTTAGCATACCGTGCGTCTCGCATTGCTCGCGCATGTCACACCCCGGTTTGGGGTCAGTTCCCGTCAGACAAAAGAACAGCAGCGCGCCAAGCGCGTAAATATCGCTGCGGACGCTCGTCTGCCCAAACCCAAACTGCTCGGGCGGCGCATAGGAACGCGTGCCAAACTTGACGGTGTCGGAGTCGGCGCCATCGCGCCAAACGCGCGCGATTCCCAGGTCAATAATCACCAGCGACGAGAAGATCATGCCAGCATCGGCCGCATACCTCACGCCCGATACGATGATGTTCGAGGGTTTAAGGTCGCGGTGGATTACCGGTGTCGCCGCCTCCCCCGCCGCCGCAAAGCCGGCATGGAGCTCGCTCACCGCATCACACAGGACGGGATATAGCACACGGGCATAATCGAGCGTCGCGCCCAGGCGCCCCACGAGCGCCTCGAGCGTCTCACCTTCGACATATTCCATCACCACATCGAGCTCCTCGCCCGCGCGGCGGCAATCGACAATCCGGGGCAAATGCTCAAAACGACGACCGGCGCGCTGGGCCGCAAACAGGCGCTCATATGCTCCGCCAATCTGCGCCGAAGCATCGATGCGCTTACGGACAAAGGGACCGAGAGACCCGCCGCCAGAGCCCTCAAAATAGACGAGTTCGGTCGTCTCTACACCCGAGAGCTTGAGCACGCGCTCCACACGATAGCTGTCATCGCGGTCGAGCGACGCCAAATGCTCGACAAGTGAAGCAGTCAGCTCGTCATCGGAATATGTTGGGCTCTGAGTATCCATAGCGTCCATCATAACGCAGGGTGCAGACACCCCATGGTGTCCGCACCCCGATCGTTTGCATGGCTGCTCTGGTGACACCGCCGGCTCAGCCATCGACCACTAACTCACCGTTTCCTCGCCAAAGCGATATAGCTCTTCATTGACCTTTTGGAGGCTACAGCCACGGTCGATGCAAAAGATAATGATTGCATCGCGACGGTCCTTACAGTTGAGGACGCTCACTCCGGCAGCCGTCAGAGCGCGGTTGGTCTCCTTCATCGACAGCGCCATTGCAAAGGCAATCTGCAGCACCTTATTGCGACTCGGATGCCGCGCACCGGTAAAAATCTGATAGCCAAAGGTCTCGTTGAGGTCGGCCATACGCACCACACGCGAGCGCTCGAGCCCCTTCTCTTGCAGCAACTGCTTTAAGTAATCCGAAAGCGACGGGGCGGCAAAGTCGTGCTCTTTGATATAGCCATCGATGTTTGGCGCGTCGAGGAGTTCATTGAGTAACTCGTCCGTCAGCTTTTTATTGGGCATACGACCTCACCTCCCATACGGCGCAACGGTAGCGACATGTTAGGCCAGCACCCAGCTTGCAGCAGCAGACTTATCAAACACGTTGGCAAAATAGAGAGCCTTCTTGATGTCACCATCAAAGTAGATATTGCCCGCCACGGAGCCACCGGCGGCAAGGGTACCAGACTGCAGCTCATCGGAACCCTCGCTGTAATAACCCTGGTTCTGCTGCGCACCGTTGGCGTCCTCGCCCTTCCAGTCGTAGATATTGTAATCTGCGCCCTCATCGCCATTGTTGACGTACGCGACGTGAATACCCGTCATGGTCGAACCGTCATAATTTGTAAGGCCGGGCTGGACGGAATCGACGACGACGGAAAGGCCAGCAGTCGTGGTCACCGTCGTGCCAACAGCCAGGTCAGTCGTAGGCTGCTCTTCCTTCTTCGTCTCTTCCTTCTTGTCGCCATCGCCGGCATCCTCGGTGACGGTCGCCTTATCGCTACCGCAACCGGCAAGAAGACCGGCAGTCCCCAAGGCAACAGTGGCGAATGCGCCAAGTGCAGCGCGACGGCTCAGCAGCACTTCGTTTTCGAGCTTATTCATCATGCATCCTTCCTACGATCCGGCTACCGCGCCGGCACACAGCACATCGTAGGAAGGATTGAACTTGAATACATTAGCTGAGAGCTAAGGTTGCGGTAAACGACCAATGCAGTTATCCAAACGCCGAGCAAACGCACTTTGCGCGACCGTCTGCTGGCAGTGCATCAACCCACCGTGACGGATTCCCCGGTAAAGGTGCTGATCATTAACAGGATAAAGAAGGCCAAATAACTGATGCTCAATAGGTAGGCGACGACCAAAAAGATAGTCCAGCCGACATTGGTTTTACCGTCGGCACGACGTTGCTCGCGATTGCGGCAGAGCCAAATCGTCACGCCAATAGCCACAATCAGCAACACGAGTGCCGCTGCTGCCAACCCGGCAAGCGCAAACATCACGCCAATGCTCACAGCAATAACTGGAAGCAGTAGCAAGCCGCATCCACACCCACCCGGACTATACACGGCAGTCTGTCGGCGTCGTTCCATCGTCACTCCAAGTTAAGCAATCGTTTGTAGACATCGAGGCCTTTGAGCAGGATTTCCTCGTCAAAGAGCATGGTATCGGTATGCAGAGCGCTCGTAGCATAGGCGGGACAGCCATCCGAATCGCTCGGGTTTTCTTGACCCTCCGGCACGCCCGTGCCCAGCAAGAAGAACACGCCCGGCAGATGGCGCTGATAGAACGCAAAATCCTCGGCGATCAGCAGCGGCTCGTCCACAAGTTGCAGCTCGGACAAGGCAGGCGCAATGCAGGCAAACAGCTCGGGGTCGTTATCGACTGGCGGATAGCCCTCGGCAAAATCGAGATCGTACGTGCAGCCCGTTGCGGCGCAGGCATCGTCCAACACGCGGCGCACGCCCTCGCGCGCACGGTCGAACATACCGTCCGTAAACACGCGCAGACTGCCAGCCACATGGGCCTCCCCTGCCACCGCATTGCAGACGGTGCCGGCCTGAAGCAGGCCGAACTTACCAATGCAGGGCTCGTCGGCACCCAACTCGTCCATGAGCTCGCGCTCGGCAACCAAGAACTTGGCAGCCGCCAGTGCCGCATCGTGCGACTCCTCGACTGGAACGCCGTAGGTCTTGGCGATATGGATGCTCGCGCCATGGATATGAATGTGCGTCTCGCTTGAGCGCGCCAGCAGCGGACCGGAACAGCTTGCCAACGTGCCGGCGGGCAAATCGGGCCATACGTGGAAGCCAAAAATGCGGTCGACGCCATAGCGCTCGAATACGCCGCTCTCACACACCGTCTTGGCGCCACCGGTCGTTTCCTCGGCCGGCTGGAACACAAAGAGCACGTTGCGCTTGATGACGCCCGGTTGCTCGCGAATCGTGCGGTCGGCATGCGTCGCGGCGGCAAGCGCCATAGCCATGTGCCCATCGTGCCCGCACGCGTGCATTTTGCCGGGATGGGTCGAGGCAAAATCCGCTCCCGTCGCTTCCGCAATTGGTAGGGCGTCCATATCGGCGCGAATCGCCGTGGCATGCGTAGCGCCCACACCGGCATCGAAGAAGGCACAGACGCAGCTCGGACACGGATGGGTCACCTCGCAAGCGAGCGGCGCCAACACGCCCTCAATATAGGCGATAGTCTGCGGAAGATCGAAATCGAGCTCCGGAATGCGATGCAGGTCGCGACGATAGCGACGAAGTTCTTGGAGCTCGGTCATAAAGGATCCTTCCATGGGGCATATCCATTCGCACAATATTGTGATGCAGAATTGTGACGCCCTTGTTTCTAGCATATCCCTGCATTTTTTAAACGTTATATACGAATACTCTTGTTTGGTAAAGTGCAACGTGGTAGGGTCGTTACCACTTGATAGAGGCGCGGGCACGAAGGGCCGCGGGCGAGCCGGCAGGCTTTGACCCCGCGGGGAGGCGAAACCCGCCGAACTGGGTTTTTCGGGCACGAACAACCTGGTGGGCCTGCGGGAAACACCCGCAGGACTGTCTGCAGCAATGCGGGAGCGCTATCCGGACATGGGGTCCACGCTATGCGGATTCGATGCGCCGATGGCGCCGTCTGGATAGCGAGGTTTACGGGACATGGCATTGACCCCCAACGAAGCATATGCGGCCAAACAGCCGTTTGTGGACAAGGAAACGCTCGAGCATATCGTCGAGCAGTTCCCCACGCCGTTTCACCTATACGACGAGGCGGGCATCCGCCGCAACATGCAAGAGGTGCGCGACGCCTTTGCGTGGAACCCGGGCTTTAAGGAATACTTTGCCGTCAAGGCCAACCCTAACCCGGCACTCATCTCCATCCTCAACGAATACGGCTGCGGCTGCGATTGCTCGAGCTATACCGAGCTCATGATCGCCCGCTCACTGGGCATCACCGGCCACGACATCATGTTCTCGTCCAACGACACGCCGGCGGCGGACTTTGAGCTCGCCGACAAGCTGGGTGCCATCGTCAACTTTGACGACATCAGCCACATCGAGTTCTTTGAGCGCGTCGCGGGCCCCATCCCCAAGACGGTCAGCTGCCGCTTTAATCCGGGCGGCCTGTTCCAGCTCTCTAACGGCATCATGGATAACCCCGGTGACTCCAAGTACGGCATGACCACCGAGCAGCTCTTTGAGGCCTTCCGTATGCTCAAGGCCAAAGGCGCCGAGAATTTTGGCATCCATGCCTTCCTTGCCAGTAACACCGTCACCAACGACTACTATCCCAAGCTCGCACGCATCCTCTTTGAACTTGCCGTGCGCCTGGAGCGCGAGACCGGCGCACATGTCGCCTTTATCAATCTGTCCGGCGGTGTGGGTATCCCCTACCTGCCCGAGCAGCAGGCTAACGACATCCACGCCATCGGCGAGGGCGTACACGCAGCCTACGACGAGATTCTGGTCCCCGCCGGCATGGGCGATGTGGCAATCTGCACCGAGATGGGTCGCTTTATGATGGGTCCCTACGGATGCCTGGTCACCAAGGCCATCCACGAGAAGCAGATTTACAAGGACTATATCGGTGTGGACGCAAGCGCCGTCGACCTCATTCGTCCCGCTATGTATGGTGCCTACCACCACATTACGGTGATGGGACAGCCGGGTGGCCCTGACAAGACCGCAGCACCGGTCACGAACACGTATGACATCACGGGCAACTTGTGCGAGAACAACGATAAGTTCGCTATCGACCGCGAGCTGCCGCAGATCGACATGGGTGATGTACTCGTGATCCACGATACCGGCGCGCATGGCTACTCCATGGGCTACAACTACAATGGGCGGCTGCGCTCCGCCGAGGTCCTGCTGCGCCCCGATGGCTCGGCCGACCTCATCCGCCGTGCCGAGCGCCCGGGCGATTACTTTGCCACGCTCGACGTGTTGCCGTGCGGCCGTGAGCTGTTGGCCAAATCGCGTGCCGAAAGCGCTCGGCGCCGCGCTCAGGACGAGCGCCTGGCAGTCGCCGCCCAATGGAATAAACGCATCCAGATCGCGGAAGCGAAGGAGAAGAACATGGACATCCGCAATCTCGAGGGCTCAATCGTCGCCCTCGTCACACCGTTTAAAAAGGACGGCAGCGTCGACTTCGACGCGCTCGAGCGCCTTATCGATTTCCACCTGCAAAATGGCACCGACGCCATCCTCACCCTGGGCACCACCGGCGAGAGCGCCACGATGACCGATGACGAGGACAACTCCGTTGTCGCCGCCGTGGTCAAGCAAGTTGCAGGACGTGTCCCCGTCATTGCCGGCTCGGGCTCTAACTCCACGCAGACCATGCTCACCAAGTCACTCACCTACCAGGGCCTGGGAGCCGACGGCCTGCTGCTCATCACCCCCTACTACAACAAGTCCAATGAAGAGGGCATCTACCAGCACTTTAAGACCGTCGCCGACGCCGTGGATATCCCCTGCATCCTGTACAACATCCCCGGCCGCTGCGGCTGCGGCATCAGCGAGCGCAACGTAGAGCGCTTGGCCGCGCACCCCAACATCATGGGTATTAAGGAGGCCTCGGGCAACGTCGCCTACGCGGCCAAGATCGCCCACCTGCTGTCAGACGACTTCCGCATGTACTCGGGCGAGGACGCGCTTACCGTGCCGCTCATGAGCCTGGGCGCCTCGGGCACCATCAGCGTGTGGGCA
>CABUTP010000098.1 GCA_902494545.1 uncultured Collinsella sp.
ACTAGCGCTGTTGATAAGGGTTCTATGATGGGAATCATGACCACTACTGTTGATAGCTCTGATTCAATGCCGGAACGTCTGCAAGAGGGGAGCGTGGCGCCCGATTTCACTCTGCCGGCGGTTATACCTGGGTTTACAGAGAGCGGATCAATCAACCTGTCTGACGTGCTCGAGGCCGGCCGCAAGGTAGTGCTGTATTTCTACCCGGCCGCGATGACGCCCGGCTGCACCACCGAGGCTTGCGATTTCCGCGACAATCTCGCCCGATTGGCGTCGAAAAACGTTACGGTGCTTGGCGTCTCCAAGGACTCGCTTGACAAGCTGCGCAAGTTTGCACAGCGCGATCATCTCACGTTCCCGCTGCTGTCTGATCCCGACCTGACCGTGCACAAGCTGTACGGCGCATACGGCGAAAAGAAGCTCTACGGCAAGGTGCACGTAGGTGTGATCCGTTCGACGCTCGTCATCAATCCTGACGGTTCCGTGGTTATCGCCCGCTACAACGTGCGTGCCAAGGGGCATGTTGATTCGCTGTTGAAAGCGCTGGATAAGCTGGAGAAGTAATTCTTCTAGCTGCGAATGTTGGCAGCGAAATTCTCAAACCTTTAGTCTGCTTCGCCGGCGATGGTGAGACCGTGATTCCGTAGTATTTCGATAGCGGGCATGTAGTCGAGTGACACAGTAGTGGAATCGAGCATCAGGGCACGTGACGTGGGCGATGCGTTGTCGCTCTCGTCAGATTCCGAAGCCGGGAATAGCAAATCGACAATCATGGCGATGATGTGAGTGCGTATGTCGCTGTCAGTCACGGCACTGGCGTTGTTGCCATCAATATGCAGCGCAGTGTGCAATGCGTTGGCGAGTGGTTCTAGGTTGTGCTTGGTTGCTTCGTCAATGTCATCAAGTTGATCGAACAAGGCGAACAGCCATGCGCGGCGATCTGCTTCATCAGTGGTGTCTGCAAGCTTTTCCTGCGTGATTTGCACTAATTCGTCGATCGGCACTGCCGGCGTTGTTGTGGGGTCGCGATGCTCGCGATTATCTTCGATATCGCCCATAAGATGATGGATCTTGCACTCGTCCTGCAGCACAGTTGTTTCGGCGAACGCGGTGGCGATGGCGTCCGCATCGATGAACTTGCCGCCCTCGGACTGGAAGCGCACGCGCTTGGGCTCACTGTAATAATGCGACATGCCGAATGTGATGTACTGAGGCATCTCATCCTGCAATTGCTTGACTGCATCCGCTACCTTGCGCATGTCCGCAAGCTGCTGATGCACCACAATAAAGGCAAGCACTGCTTTGGCGTCGGCGAGAGTGAGCGGCTGACCGATGCTGGCTCCATGATGGTGCTCATGATGCGCGAACATGTTCTTCAGCGAATCAAACAATCCCATAATATCCTCCTTCGGACTGGGCGTAACCGGCCGACGTGCCTCACGTTTTTTGAGCGCGTAGTGCATAGTGGTGCCTCATCGGGAATGAGCGCGAACGGTACCGGTCCTGTTTGGCTTGTCTTATGGAAGACGGGATCAGCATGGCGACGAAGCGGCAGATCACCCTGAGATTCAGGGATGAGTACATGAAGGCATCGAAGAAGGACAAGGGACGCATCCTCGACGAGATGTGCTCCGTGTTGGCAATCGGCAGGAGCACCGCAAGACGCAGGCTCGCGGAAGCCGGACGCGGCAGGCCGTCGCCGCCGCCCGAGGAGCGGCTGAAGCGGTATTCAGAGCAGTCGCGCGACCTGCTGGTGCGGGTGTGGCTGATGATGGATCTGCCGTGCGCGAAGTATTTGAAGGCGATGCTGCCGACGTGGCTGCCGATGCTGCGCGCGCATGGCGAGCTCGCCGACTATGACGGGTTCGCGTTCCTGGAGCTGGAGAGGATGAGCTCGGCCACGATGGACCGGTACCTCGAAAAGACGCGGGACGCCGCCAGGCCCAGGGGAACCGTGCCGACCCGGCCCGCGGGCGAGCTGCTGCGCAACTCCATCGCGATCAGGAAGGCCGGCGACGAATTGGACGGCCTGCCCGGCAACGTCGAGGCCGACACCGTCGCCCACTGCGGTCCGAGCGCCAGAGGCGAGTTCTGCCGCACCCTGACCGTCGTCGACATCGCGACCGGATGGACCGAGAACGCCTCCTGTCGCAACAACGCGTTCGTGAACTTCTCCAAGGCCGAGGAGACGATCGAGGGGCGGATGCCGTTCCGCATCCGCCCCTACGACACGGACAACGGCAGCGAATTCATCAACCGGGACCTGATCGCATGGCTACAGGAGCGCGACATCGAGCAGACCCGCTCCCGCCCCTACAGGAAGAACGACCAGGCCACCGTCGAATCCAGGAACAACCACATCGTGCGCCGTCACGCGTTCCACTACCGGTACACGGTCGACGAGCTCGGCCTTCTCAACGAGCTATGGGAGTTGGTGCGCATCAAGGCCAACCTGTTCACCCCGTCCAAGAAGCCCGTCGGCCGGGCCTGCACCCGCGACGGGCGGCCGCGGCGCGTCTACGACGAGCCGCGCACCCCGTGGGAGAGGCTCAAGGAGTTCGACGAGAAGGACCGGGCCGCGGGAGGACCGGGATTCATCCTGCCCGGCAAACGCGAGGAGATCGAACGGATCATCGCCACGACGAACCCCGCGGAGCTCGTCCGGCGCATCCACGCCATACAGGACCGACTCGAAGCCCTGGCCGCGCCACGCACTGCACAGCTCGCCAGACGCGCCGGCCCGGACATGGCATACTTGAACAAGACGCTCGCCCGGATCGCGGGCGTCGAACCGGAAGACGACGAAACCCGGCAGGCCGACGAGGACTAGGATTTCGCGCTCACCCCCGGTGAGGCACCACTCCGGATTACGCGCTCACTTTCAAATGAGGCACCTCGAGGCAAGGCGACGAAGGTGAGTTTGACATCAGAACGTGCCGAGTGAGCCGCTTGCACTTATATGCGAACACACTGATGAAATCTGCGAATAGAACCTATATTTTGTCCTTAAACTCCAATACTCGGTTGGTTCTCGGTTGCAAATACTCAATACCGTATCTTCTCTAAAATTTCCGATAATGTGACCCCAAAAAACTTTGTCTCACGAATTAATTGTCTCCCTTATACTCAGAATAAGTTTCGAGCCTTTTGCGACCTTACTATTTCCCCCCATATCACGGTATAAATTATAGACCTGATCCAGTGCAGATTGAATCTGCTCATCTTCGATAGCAGAAAAATCAATATTCATGAAATCTGCAAAAGTAATATCTGTTTTCTGGCAGATTGAAGCAACAAGAAAATAAAGTTACAAAAATTATATATATCTTTTTAACTATCTTTTTATATCTTCTTAAATGTCCGCAAAGCCTTATTTTATCGGCTCTACGGGCATTTTGCTTTTGTGGTAAACCTCACATATCTAGGTCTATCTTTTTATATTTTCGCTATCAAGCGTGGTTAAAATCGTGGTAAATACTTCTATGCGATTAAACGCTGAACCTCTGATTTTGCAGTATCTATGGACGCATGAGCATACCAGTTCATTGTGATACTGATATTTGAATGTCCCATGATATACTGTAAATCTTTCGGGTTCATGTTCTTGCTTGCCAATCTTGTGCAGAATGTATGGCGTAGCGTATGCGGTGTGATATGTGGCAAAGGGCTATCCTTATGGTGTTTGTTGTATTTCTTTACCATACGGACAAAAAGCATATTGTAATTAATCGCAAATAATATATCATTTTGATCTCCTCTTGGCAAATCAGAGCCCTTGATAAAGCGTTCTACCCTTTTGCCTAATTCCGAATTACAGAATAGATAGGCGCCATCACATCCGCCATCCCCACTGCGTCCCATCAGCCCTAGATTGATATCGTCAGCGCTGAGTTCATCTTCCTTAAGAGTTTTATCAGCAGCGAAGAATTCAAAATAATCGGAAACTCGAGTGTAGTCGGATCTATTAAACTCTCGTTCGATAAATCCCCTCAGCAGCGATTGATTGTTACTTAATTTTTTTGTCATGCTTAATACCTACTTTCTAGTCTGGCGTCGATTTTACTTCTTGTGCATCTATCCATCAAGCTGTTCGATGTTCATGACCGTGTTTGTTCTTCCGGAAAAAAGGGAGGTAAGACAGGAAGCGACTGGAGACCGCTTATTATGTCCAGAAGCTTCTAAATCATTTCTCGCTGCATCATCAGGACAACGAACACAGTCAAAGTGTCAAAGTCGCTGTGTTTGCTTACCAAGTGTGTTGAGCGGCTATGCTGATGTTCGTAGCATGCATGGCAATGTTTGAACACACGTACGCACAGGCGTGGTGCGGTGTTATCGTGTGCCGTGTCATGTAGAGCGTTTGCGGTTGCTGGCGATGATGTGGGTCTGTGTGACGGTAGAGTCTTTGCCATCTCTTATGCAGTCGTCCTGTGCGTTCTGCCTCAATGTCTGTTCGATGGGCTCGACAGTATTTTTTCCGCAGTGTAGGCTGGTTTTTCCTGGTTTCCGATATGATTATCGGGGGAAAGCATAGGCTCGCATGTCTGTATATTCTTCCAAGTCGCAATTCGAATTGGATTTAGGCTGGTTGCCGCTTGCCGAGGCTCAGGAGAGGAAGGAATAATGATACCCACCGTGCAGGCTATCAGGAGACTCGACCTGCCGGGGCTGTAGCGAGCGGAGATAGTGTGTCATCTGCATGTGGACCGAGGGGCGGCCAAAGTTATGCGGATATGGAGGATCGCTCGCCAAGTCCGAAAAAAGGAATTGCAAGCAGGTAATCGACCATAACGCAATAGGTTAGGGCCGCATCCGAAAGCCGTTCGTCCACGATGAGCTTCTCATAAGCGGGATTGCGCCAGCCGCTGTGACGCTGCGTGCCGCCTTTGGTGGTCATTTCCGGCTGGTACTTGATGCGGTCGATGATGTTCCGGGCACAATCTCTGGCCAGCCCATCAGCCACGTCATGCCATTCGTCTGCGCTAAGACCGCCGTAGATGCGTAACAGATTGCGTAGTTTACTCACGTAATGGGTATCGGATCTGTCGTTGCAGGAAAGAATGTAGTACCGATACACGTTGGCGAGCAGGCCAACGTCATTGAGTCCCTCGGCGCAGCATTCCATGATGGTATGCCATCCATGGGGCAGCAGGTCCGGCAGCAGACCGTTATGCCGGGCATCGATATCGACATCTTCCATATCCCGGCTCGACAGAAGGAAACCTTGTGCGAGCATGTATGCGGAACGCAAGTGCCCTTCATGAATCATGTTCGCAGCGTTCATCAGTGTGAGGGCCATTGACTCCGAGTATTCGCTCAGAAGCTGCTCGCGTCCAGCGTCATCGTCGGACAGAACATACAGATCGTAGGCGTTCATTAGCGTGAACAGTTGCAATACGTGCAACGATTCATCCGAAATGAAGTCGGTTTCGTCGTCTACTTCGCTCGTGTCCTCGTTATCCTCATCCTCGTCGTCCTCGTCGCTTTCTTCGCTCTCTTCGTTGAACGAGTATTCCAGATTACGCGTTATCGCGTTGTCGATCACGTCATAGGCCCACATGCGTTTGTCGTCATATTGGGCGAAAGCGAGCGCGCTGGAAATCAGCAACATACTGTTCAATGGTTCGTATTGCCGCATGTCTTTGTCGTTCGCGGCCTGCGCAATGGTGTTCAATGCCTTGCCGGCGGTAGGGGAGTCGGCGAATTCCGCCACATTCTCCATATAGCATCGCACGCGCATCGCCAGATCATCCATAATCGTGAGCAAAGGTTCGGAGCCATCGTCGTTCTCGGACGAGAGCAGAAGCGCGTGGACTTCGTGTATGCACAGTCGCAGGTTGCCGCATGCGCTCGCGTAATCACTGGATTGCAGGGCATTGCCCGCGATAGCCTGCACGGTTTTGATGAATTCTGTGTAGTCACAGGATTTGCTGTACGCATCGCTGTGCTTACTGATATGAATAATGAAACGTTCATGGCATCGGCGGATTGTGTCGGAGAGCATGGTTTGTGCGTCGATCAGCGGGATTAGCGGTCGTTCTTCGTCTGGCTGGGCGCGGAAAGTCTTTGCGGCTTTGCGCAGCTGGGCG